>JAQTXO010000319.1 GCA_028688765.1 Acidiphilium sp.
TTTCGCCCCGCACCCCCGCCTGCCCACGGCGGCGGCGCTCCACGCCGGTCTCCCCACCGCGCCGGTCGCCGCACTGCCGCAGAAGCTGCGCGGCGAAGCCCCCGGCATCGTCCGCACCGCCCTCGCGGTCGAGGCGCGCGGCGGGTATCTGCACGTGTTTCTGCCCCCGCTTGCCGCCGTCGAGGATTTTCTGGTCCTGATCGCCGCGATCGAGAAAACCGCCGCCGCCTCCGGCCGCCGGATTTTCCTCGAAGGCTACCAGCCGCCCGACGATCCCCGCCTGCTCAGCTTTTCGGTCACTCCCGATCCCGGCGTGATCGAAGTCAATCTGCCCCCCGCCGCGACCTGGCCCACTCTGGTCCACCGCACCCTCGAACTCTATGAATTCGCCCGCGAAACCGGCCTCGCCGCCGAGAAATTCATGCTCGATGGCCGCCATGTCGGCACCGGCGGCGGCAACCACGTGGTCATGGGGGCCGCCGAGGCCGCCGACAGCCCGTTTCTCCGCCGGCCGGACCTGCTGAAATCCCTGCTCGGCTTCTGGCATAACCACCCCAGCCTGTCCTATCTGTTTTCCGGCCTTTTCATCGGCCCCTCCAGCCAGCACCCGCGGATCGACGAAGCGCGTGACGACACCGTGCTGGAACTCGAAACCGCGTTCCGCCAGATCAAGCCGGGCGAGGAAACCGCGCCCTGGGTGATCGACCGGCTGCTGCGCAACATTCTCTGCGACATGACCGGCAATCTGCACCGCACCGAATTCTGCATCGACAAGCTCTACGCCCCCGGTGCCGCCTCGGGTCGGCGCGGCCTCGTCGAATTCCGCGCCTTCGAAATGCCGCCCGATGCGCGGATGTCGGTCGCCCAGGCCCTGCTGATGCGCGCCTGCGTCGCCGCATTCTGGCAGACCCCTTACGAGCGACGGCTGATCCGCTGGGGCACCCGGCTCAACGACCGCTTCATGCTGCCGCACTACGTCTCCGCCGATCTGCGCGACGCGCTGGAGGAACTGGCGATGCGCGGCTTCGCGCTCGACCCCGCCTGGTTCGCGCCACATCAGGAATTCCGGTTCCCGAAACTCGGCGCGGTCACCATTGCCGGCACCGGGCTCGAACTACGCCACGCGCTGGAACCCTGGCACGTCCTCGGCGAGGAACAGAGCGGCTCCGGGACCGCCCGCTATGTCGACAGCGCGGTGGAGCGGGTGCAGGTCAAACTCACCGACTGGAACGACGAGCGCTTCATCCTCGCCTGCAACGGCATCGCCGTCCCCCTCACCGAAACCGGCATCGCGGGCGAACGCGTCGCCGGCATCCGCTTCAAGGCATGGTCGCCGCCCTCATCGCTCCACCCGATGATCAAGCCGCAAACCCCTCTGATCTTCGATGTGATCGACCAATGGACCGGTCGCGCCCTCGGCGGCATGACCCATCACACCGTCCATCCCGGCGGACGCGGCTACGAGAAATTCCCGGTCAACGCCAACGAGGCCGAAGCCCGCCGCCGCTCCCGCTTCCTCGCCTTCGGCCACACGCCGGGCGAGATCGAACCGGTCACCGGCCCGGTCTCGCCGGAACACCCGATCACCCTCGATCTCCGCCGCTTCGCATAGGAGGCAGACTTCTTTTTTGTAAAAAAGAAGCAAAAAACTTCCATGAGTCAGGGCACGGACAGTTTCGCGGGCACTGGCCCAGAGGAACAAAGTTTTTTTGCTTCTTTTTTTTCAAAAAAAGAAGCCTGCTACCCTAATCCCGTTCAACCGCCGCGAACAGCATCGACTTGAACCGCCCGATATCGATCCGGCGGATCACATCGATGCCGGGCTCGGCATGCCGCCATGCCGGATCGGAATTATCCCCGCCCGCGACGCCGAGCAGATCAACGAGGGTGGCACCCCGCGCATACCCGTCGGTCGGCACCACGACTCGGGTGCTGACCCGATCGGTGACGATCCGGTCATCGAGCGCCACCGCCATCGCCACCGGGTCGGGCAGCTGCAATCCCGGCTCCGCCTGGGTTCCGGTCGCGGCGCGCAGCGCGGTTTCCGAACAGGCCATCGCGAACCGGGCGGCTTCATGGGGCGAGCCGCGCAACCGCGCCATGTCGGCCTGATCGAGGCAGGCGGCGTCCCGCGACAGATCCCACCCCACCAGTGTGATCGCCATGCCGGACTCCAGCACGATCGCCGCCGCCTCGGGATCGCACCAGATATTATATTCCGCCGCCGGGGTGACATTGCCGATACCGCCGGGATTGCCGCCCATGATCGTGCAATGGCGCACCCATTGCGCGAGGCGCGGCTCCAGCCGCAATGCCAGCGCCACATTGGTCAGCGGCCCGAGGGTGACGAGGTCGATCGCCCCCGGCGCCTCGCCGAACCGGCGCACCAGTTCCACCGCGCCATGCCCCGGCGTGACGCCGTGGACCGGGGCGGGGAATCCCGCATCGCCCAGCCCGTCGATCCCGTGGAAATAGCTCGCATCCGCCCGCGGCTTGACCAAAGGCCGGTCCGCCCCCTCGAAAACCGGAACCGCCGCGCCGCACAGATCGAGCACGATCCGCGCATTGACCGACCCCTGCGCCACCGCGACATTGCCGCTGACGATGGTGATGGCATCGACGATCACCCCCGGCGCGCGGAGCGCCATGATCAGGGCGATCGCATCGTCCGAGGCGGTATCGGTATCGATGATGATATGGCGCATCACCGGAACCCGGGTTCCACGAACCCGCGCAGCTTGCGCGAATGGAGCCGCTCGACCCCCTGCCGGCGCAGAATGTTCATCGCCTCGATCCCGATGATGATGTGCTGGTCGATACTGTTCCGGTAGAACTCATTGGCCATGCCGCGCAGCTTGAGCTGTCCGTGAACCGGCCGGTCGGATACGCAGAGCAGGGTGCCGTAGGGCACCCGGAAACGAAACCCGTTCGCCGCCACGGTCGCCGATTCCATGTCCACCGCGATCGCCCGGCTGCGGTTGAACGCGGCGAAATAGGTATCGAGCTGGATTTCCCAGTTCCGGTTGTCGGTAGTCGCGACCGTGCCGGTCCGCAGCCGGGTTTTCAGCTCATGGTCGCGCAGCCCGGTCACCAGCGAGGTCGCTTCGGCGAGCGCGACCTGAACCTCGGCAATCGCGGGCACCGGCACCCAGAGCGGCAGATCGTCGTCGAGCACATGATCGGCGCGCACATAGCCGTGCGCCAGCACGTAATCGCCGAGCACCTGCCCCCGGCGCAGCCCGGCGCAATGCCCGACCATCAGCCAGCAATGCGGGCGCAGCACCGCGATATGATCGGTGATGGTCTTCGCATTGCTCGGCCCGACCCCGATATTGACCAGCGTGATCCCATCCCCGCCCGCCCGCTTCAAATGATACGCCGGCATCTGCGGCAGATCGCGGCTGAACGCATCGGCGTCGATCGTCTCGCCCGGTGCCGTCACCCGGTCGCCGGGACCGACGAACCCGGTCACCTCGCCGGAGGCGAGCATCGACCGGGCATAGTCGATGAAGGCATCGGCATAGCGCTGGTAATTGGTGAACAGCACGAAGGACTGGAAATGCCCCGGCGCGGTGCCGGTGTAATGGTGCAGGCGGGCGATCGAATAATCCACCCGTTCGGCGGTGAACAGCGAGAGCGGATTGGGCGCATCGGGGAGCGGGCGCGTCGCGCTGTTGGCGATGGAATCATTGATCGCCCACAAATCCGGCCGGGTCGCCCGGTCGAGCAGCGTATCGTAATCGAAGCCCGAGGCCGCACCCGAAACATCCGGTGCCGCGAAAGCGATCGGGATCGGCGTGTCGCTCGGGCCGACATGAACCGCACAGCCGTGGTGATGCATCAGGTGGCCGATCTGCTCGGTATAGTAATCGGCGAAAATATCCGGGCGGGTCAGGGTGCTGCCATAAATGCCGGGTTCGAGAAACACCCCGTGCGAGAGCCGCGCATCGACATTCAGTTGCGCGGGCGTCACCCGGAAGGCGACATACGGGTAGGGCGCGGCAACCGGTGCGGTGCCCGCCGGATCGGCCATGGCGGCGGCGAAGCCCTGCCGGATCAGCGCGACGCTGCGATCATAAATCCGGCGGATCGCCGCGACCGCCGCCTCCGCATCATCATAGGCGGTGAGGCGCTCGAACGCCGGCTCGGCACCACCCGGCATCATGAACCGCACCCGCCCCGGTTGCAGCCGGAATGTCGTTCGATCGTCAGGCACCGTCGCGTCGCGATGTTCATGGCCAACCTATAAGCGATCCTGCCCGGAATGTTGAGGACACCCCTCGCGTCCGGCACCCGCTTGCGAGGACGGGCGGATTACGCCAATGTGATCGTGTCACACGGATCATCACAATAACCGGAATCGAAGGGCAGAGCGCCGCAACGCGCGCGACCCCTCGA
>JAQTXO010000320.1 GCA_028688765.1 Acidiphilium sp.
TGCCTGCCACGCGTTCAGCCCTGCGACTTCCGGCGGTGTGTGGCTGCCGACGCCTAGCAGTTGTTTGTGACTCCAGACGTCGTGCTCCAGCGGTGCGATGTTCAGATCGCCGACCAGGATCGTCCGGTGGGGCGGGAACGATTTGAAATGCGCTCCGGCTTCGGCGATGAAATCGAGTTTGTGCCCGTATTTTATGTTGAGTTCGCGATCGGGGATGTCGCCGCCGGCAGGGACGTAGAAATTCTGTATCGTCAGCGGCGCGCCGTATGTTTCGACCTCTGCGGCGATATGACGACAATCGGACTTGCCGCACCAGTCAGGGCTTGCCTCGATCAGCCGGAGCGGCATTCTCGAAAGGATGGCAACGCCGTTATACCCTTTCATGCCACGGGTGAGCACGTGCGGGAGCCCAACGCGGGCGCCGAGATCGACTGGAAACATGGGATCGGGAGCCTTGGTTTCCTGCAGGCAGATGATATCGGGGGCCGCTTCGTGCACCAGATTTAGCAACAGATCCTGGCGCAGACGGACGGAATTTATGTTCCAGGTCGCGATGGTGAGGCGCGATGTCATACCAGTTGAAATGTCAGACTGCCCACGCCTTCGATCGACCCGGTAACGGTATCGCCGCGATCCACCTGACCGACCCCCTCCGGCGTTCCGGTGAAAATGAGATCACCCGGTTTCAGGGCCACGAGGTTGGACAGGAACGCGATGATGTCCGGTACCGGCCAGATCATGTCGGCCAGATTGCCATCCTGACGGATGCGTCCGTTGACATCGAGCGATATCCGGCCCGATTTCGGGTGCCCGCACTGGCTGACCGGAACGATCGCGCCGATTGGTCCTGAGTCATCGAAACCTTTGCTCATATCCCAGGGGCGGCGCAACGACTTGGCTTCATCCTGCAGATCCCGGCGGGTGAGATCGACTCCCGGCGCGTAGCCATAAACATGATCGAGTGCTGCCGCCGATGAAATCATGCTCCCGCCGCTCTTGAGGGCGATAACCAGTTCCATCTCGAAATGGAGCGAGCTTGTGGCGGGAGGATACGGGATTTGTTGCGATGCCCGCACGGCGTCGGCTGGTTTGGTGAAAAAGAACGGTGGCTCCCGGTCGGGATCCGAGCCCATTTCGCGCGCATGGGCAGCGTAATTCCGACCGACGCAGAACACGCGGCGTATGGGAAAAACTCCGCCCCCCAGAACGGGGACCATCGCCGGTTCAGGGCGGTCGATTACCAGATCGGACATTTCGGGTGTCATTGCCATTGATTTCCGGAATTGAGAGCGTAGGCGAAGCTTTGGAAAATGCGGAGCGACGCTTCATCGTGGTCGAAATCATATTCCGGGTGCCACTGCACGCCTAACACGTACCCACGGCCGGTTCCGGTGATGGCTTCGATGGTGCCATCGATCGCCCGGGCTTCGACGAGTAATCCGGGGGCCAGCCGGTTGATCCCCTGATTATGCAGTGAATTGACCGCCAGAGAGCGTCGACCGATGATCTGTTCGAGTCTGCCGCCCGATCTGACGGTGATATGATGGGCCTTGCCGGTACGCACGGCACCGAAGGGCTGCATCGGGGTCGAATGATCGATACGGGTCGGAATGTCCTGAAGCCTCTGGTGGAGCGTTCCACCCAGGGCAACATTGAGTTCCTGCAAGCCGCGGCAGATGGCAAGGACGGGCAAGCCACGGTCGATTGCCCCACGCACCAGCGGCAGCGTGACCTGGTCACGCTCGGGATCTTCCGGAGCGTCGTCGGGCGGTTGAGGTGGCCCGCCGTAGAAGGCTGCCGCGACGTTGCTCCGGCTCCCGGTCAGAATAATGCCGTCGAGCCGATCGAGCAGGGTCTCAACATCGGCATGCAGCCCATTCGCCGGGATGAGAACCGGAACCGCGCCCACGACCTGATCGACCGCTCGCACATAAGTATCCGACGCGGCGTGGTTTTTCATCGCGAACACGCCGAACGATTTCTGGCAACATGAAATGCCGATCAGTTTCGCGGTTCTGACGCCCATGCGCTTTAGTCCCAAATTTTGTGCCCTTTGTCAGCACTTTGATCATGCGCGGCTGGAATGCGTATCTCCGGGACTGATCTGAAGGCTGGGTATCGTCAGTTTGAAAACCCTTTTACGTACTCGAAATCCTTGTCCGGAAACGGATGGGCGTTTTTAAGATCATACAAGCTCACTTGGGTCAGTTGGCCCTGTGCGTCGGTTACCCGCCACTGGCGCAATTCCATCGGGTCGGTTGAAAATACCAATGTGATATGGCCTTGCTGAGATTTGCCGGTTCGTATGAGTGTCACCTGAATTTCGCCGGGCGGTTGGGAGACCTTGGTCACGGTGACGGAGCCGCTCAGGGTGATGTGCTTGTCCAGCAGAATGCCCAGGGGTGTGGAACCAAGGGGTATGTTCGTCGTCTGGTCGAGTGCGGGGTCGTGGTATACTAGCAACCCGAATCCTGCGACCAGAAGCTGTGGATTTGGCTTGTCGTATTGAAAGCGCATTTTTCCCGGCCGCTGGACGATGGCGTGGCCGGTACGCACGCCGCCATCCGGGCCGACCTGCATGAAGCGCGCCGTGATCGTTTTCAGCCCGTTCAGATATGACTGAACCCGGTCAAGAACCGCTTGATCGGGTTGGGAGGTAACCGCCGCTCGCCCCTGCGCCCCGGTGAGTGCGAGCGCCGTGGCTGTCGCCAAGGTGGAAATCGTGAGGCGGCGGGTGATCAACGTGCTCTCCTTCGCTACCGGGGTCAGCCTGCCGCCGCCGGACGGCGCGGGGCAGTTTCAGTCGAGTTCCGCCCGGACGCAATCATTTCGCCCATCACGTTTCTGATCTCGCGAAGAAACGCGGACCCTTTGGTCGTGCGCTGCACCAGAACGCTGCGCCGGTCGGCTGGATCAACCTTGCGTCGCGCCAGATCGAGATCGGAGAGACGGTCCAGAGCGCGGGTGATGGCAGGCTTGGAGACATTCAACTGCCCCGCCAGACCACGAACCGTATGGGCACCCTCGTTCAGATAGCACGTGAGAAACACCCCAAGCTGCCGCGCTGAAAGATCGACGCCGTCGCGACGCACGAGGGCGACGATCGTGTCGCGAAAGATGCCGACCAGATCGTCGGACGTCATTTGTGTTGCCATGGGTTGCACTCCTTATCGTTCAACGGACAACGGCAGCATCGCTCGGCGGTAACCTGACGACGGATTTTTCAAGAAGTTTCAGCTTCCTGGCCGTGTATCGAAAGTCGCGATGTCATCGCACATCAACAACGATCGACTACGCAACAGTTATGGGACGTGAGGGAGTGCTACAAGCCATCGAAACATGAAAACATTGCAACTCCGTTGCAAGCGCGGCTGCCGCGATTTTGGCGCAATTCATCTGGTTGCATCGTTGGCGAAACTTTCAATCGCCGTCACCGCAGCGCGGAGCGCCTGGGCTTCGCCACCTTCGGGGCGTCCGGGACGGGTTTGATCATTCCAGGCATACGTGTCGACATGAGCCCATTTCCGGGCCGGGGGCACGAAGCGCTGGAGAAACAAAGCCGCTACGATTGCGCCCGCCATCGGCTTCGATCCGACCGTATTCGAATCCGCAACCGGGCTGGACAGCCATTGATCGTAACCGGCCCACAAGGGGAGCCGCCAGAGAGGATCGTGGGAACGACTGCCGGCATCGAGAAGAGTTTGAGCAAGTGTGTCGTCATTGCTAAAGAGGGCGGGAAGGTCGGGACCGAGGGCGACCCGGGCGGCTCCCGTGAGGGTTGCGAAATCGATCAGCCAGTCGGGCCCGGTGTCTGCAGCGTCGGTCAGGAGGTCGGCCAGCACCATGCGTCCTTCGGCATCGGTATTGCCGATTTCGATCGTCTGGCCGGATCTCGTTCGGATCACGTCGAGCGGGCGCATGGCATGACCGGAAATGCTGTTTTCCACGCATCCGATCCGAACATCCAGACGCACGGGGATACCCAGAGCCATGATCGCCTGGGCGACACCCAGCACGATTGCGGCCCCTCCCATATCCTTCTTCATCCGCAGCATTCCGGCGCTCGGCTTGATGTCGTAGCCTCCCGAATCGAAACACACGCCTTTGCCGCAGAGCGATATCAGAGGGTGGGAGGGGTCATCTCCGTAGGTGAATCGCAGAACCGCCGGGGGACGCGCGGAGCCGGCACCGACAGCGGCGAGCGCCGGGTAGCCAGTGGTTAGCGCATCGTCGACGATCCGGATCGATTTCTGAGCGAATCGCGCGGCAAGATCCGCCCCGGCGTCGGCCAGTTCTGCCGGGCCGAGAACGTTGGCAGGGGTATTGATCAGATCGCGGGCGAAGCAAACGGCAGAAGCCAATGCGTCGGCGCGGGGCGTAGGGCC
>JAQTXO010000321.1 GCA_028688765.1 Acidiphilium sp.
AGGGTGAGGGCCGAGGCGACGAACATGCCGGAGTTCCAGAAATGCCGGCCATCGCCGATCAGGGTGGCGGCGGTCGCGGCATCGGGTTTTTCGACGAAGCGGGCGATGCGGAACGCGCCGTGCAGGCCGGGCAGCGGATCGCCCTGCTCGATATAACCATAGCCGGTTTCCGGGCCGGTCGGGTGCATGCCGAAGGTGACGATGAAGCCTTCGCGCGCGGCGCTGGCGGCGGTGGCGAGGGCGGCGTGCAGCGCATCGGCATCGGTGATCGCGGCATCCGCCGCCATGATCCAGAGAAGCTGATCGGGGTCGGCTTCGGCGATCATCAGCGCGGCGGCGGCGATGGCGGGGGCGCTGTTGCGGCCCATCGGTTCGAGCAGGATGCGGGCGCCGGCGATGCCGGATTCGCGGAGCTGTTCGGCAACGATGAACCGATGTTCCTCGTTGGCGACCACAACGGGCGGCGCGAAGCCGGTGCCGCTGGCGCGACCGGCGGTTTCCTGCAGCATGGTCTGGGCCGAGACCAGCGGCCAGAACTGCTTGGGGTAGGCCTTGCGCGAAACCGGCCACAGCCGGGTGCCGGTGCCGCCCGAAAGGATCACCGGAACGATCGTTTCGTTGCGCGTTACAGTCTCGTCAGCCATGCAGGCCCCCTTCGGTCATGCGCGCTTCATTGCCAGCGCACGGGTTTTGCGTCCAGCATGGCGGGCGAGGGAAAATGACGAATCAGGCGGCATCGAAAGTATTTCTGGAAGATCTGACCAGCGCGGAACTGCGCGCGGCGATGACGCGGCATCCGCCGGTGCTGCTGCCGCTCGGCAGCCAGGAGGATCAGGGGGCGCATGCGCCGATGGGGGATTTCCGGCTCGCCGGGGCGATCGCCGGGCGGATCGCGGCGGCGGCCCGGGCGTTGGGGTCCACCGTGCTGGTGGCACCGACCCTGCCGTTCGGGACGGCGGATCATTTCGGGATGGTGCCGGGCGGGCTCGCGCTGTCGCCCGCGAGTTTTCGCGCGGTGTTGCATGATCTGATCGGGGATCTGCGGCGCAACGGGCTGGAGCGGATCGTTCTGCTCAACGGCCATGGCGGGAATGTGCCGATCATTCACGAGGTGACGCTGGCGATCCGCCGCGCCGGGGGGCCGGTGATCCCCTCGGTCTATTTGTGGAAGATCGCCCGGGAACTGATGGTCCGGCGGCTCGGCACCGGCGATGCCAGGTTCGGCCACGGCGGCGAGCCGCTCGCCTCGATCGGGCTGGCGCTGCGCGGCGATGCCATGCGGCCCGATTTTGCGGTGGCCCCGGCCAGAGCGGGGGTTGTGGCGGGGTATCAGGTCGCGGGGTTCGGCGCGATCCGGTTCGAGGGGATCGAGATCGACGCGCCGGTGGAATATCATGAAGTCGCGCCCAATTCCGCCGTGGGCGATGCGACCGGGGCGGATGCCGCGCTGGGGGCGGCGGTGGTGGATGATCTGGTTGCGCTCATCGCGCGGTTCTGCGTCAACGAAGCAGGACGATCATGACGCCCGCGCTGGGCGGCGTGCCGGACTGGATTCCGGTGACGCTCGCGGCGGCGATCTTTCAGGTGTGGCGCACCGCATTGCAGGCGCGGCTGCGGGGGGTGCTGACCCCGGCGGGGGCGGGCTTCGTGCGCTATATCTATGCGCTGCCGGTCGATTACGTGTTGCTTGCGGCAGGGCTTGCGCTGACCGGGCTGGGGGTGCCGGCGTTCGGCTGGGATTTCGTGCTGCTGTGCCTCGCGGGCGGAATCGCGCAGATTTTCGGGACCAATCTGCTGATCATGGCGTTCGGCTATCGCAACTTCGTGGTCGGCACCGCCTATGCCAAGACCGAGGCGGCGCAGCTCGTGGTGTTTTCCGTGCTGATCTTCGGCGCGCATCTGCCGGTGCTCGCGATCGTCGGGATCATGCTCGCGGTCGCGGGGGTGCTGGCGCTCTCCTTCGCCGATACGGCGTTGACGCCGCGCGACCTGCTGCGCGCCTCGGTGCAGCCGGCGGCGCTGTGCGGGCTGGGTTCGGGATTCGCCTTTGCGGTGACCGCGATTTTGCTGCGCAACGCGACGCTGGCGCTGCCGGTGGCAACGCCGGTGCTGCTCCGGGCGCTGCTGGTGCTGGCGGTGGCGAATTCGCTCCAGACGCTGGCGCAAGGCAGTTACATGGCGTGGCGGAGTCCGGCGGAACTGGCCTCGTGCCTGCGGCTGTGGCGGCGGGCGGCGCCGGTGGGGGCGTTATCGGCGCTGGGGTCGGGCTGCTGGTTCGCGGGGTTCGCCATGACCAATGTGGCGCTGGTGCGCGGGTTCGGGCAGATCGAAATTCTGTTCACCCTCGCGGTCGGGCATTTTTATCTCAAGGAGCGGACGCGGCGGGGCGAAAGCGTCGGGCTGGTGATGGTGGGGCTGGGCGTGGTGCTGATCGCGGCGGGCGGGATCGGGTAGCTCAGCGGTTCTGCAGGATGAAGATCGCGCGGGCGAGATCGTCCTCCGTCGTGATCTTGAAATTATCGTCGCTTGCCGGGACCATGGCGACGGCGAGACCGGCGGCCTCGGCGATGGCGGCATCGTCGGTGAAATCCTGACGGTCCGGGTTGTCGCGGAACGCGGCGCGGTGGGCGTCGAGCAGGGGCCGGTAGTGAAATCCCTGCGGGGTCTGGGCGCGCCAGAGATCGGTGCGCTCGACCGTGCCGGTGATTTTGCCGTCGCGGCAGCGCTTGAGCGTGTCGGCGAGCGGCACGCCGGCGATGGCACCCTCGGTGTGGCGCAGGGCGGCGATCACCGCGCCGATCGTGGCGCCAGCGATGAAGGGGCGGACCGCATCGTGGATCAGCACGAGGTCGGGCGGGTCGGATTCGAGGCCTTCGAGGCCGCGCCGCACCGATTCCTGGCGGGTGGCCCCGCCGAGCAGAGGTGGCGGCAGATCGGCACCGGCGGTGGCCTGATGATAGAGGTCCTGATCGTCGGGATGGATCACGACGCGGACGCGATCGATTGCGCCGTGGGATTGGAAGGCCGCGATGGTGTGGCGGATGATCGGCAGGTGATCGAGCAGGCGATATTGCTTGGGGATCGGGCCGCCGAGGCGTTGGCCACGGCCACCGGCGACGATGAGGGCGGTGATCATGCTGTGGGTCTCGAACTGAGGGCGTGGCGCAGGTGGGATTGGTGGCCGGCGAGGTGGGCGCGGGCGGTGGCGGGGTCGAGATCGTGGCGGTGCATGAGGATTGCGGTTTTGACCTCGAAATCGCAGCGTTCGAGCAGGGCGCGCGCGGTTGCGGCATCGCAGCCGGCGATCGCGGCGACGATGCGGGTGGCGCGGTCGCGCAGCTTGCGGTTGGTCGCGCGGAGATCGACCATGTAGGGGCCATAGCTTTTGCCGAGGCGGATCATGATGGTGGTGGAGAGCGCATTCAGCGCGATTTTCTGGGTGGTGCCGGCCGAAAGGCGGGTCGAGCCTGCGAGGATTTCCGCGCCGGAGGCGATGACGATGGGATGATCGACCTCCTCGGTCATGATGCCGGGACTGTTCACGATGCAGCCGGTGAGCGCGCCCGCGGCTCTGGCGTGGCTGAGGGCAGCGCGGGTGAAGGGCGTGCTGCCCGAGGCGGCGATGCCGATCAGGGCGTCGCCGGGGCCGATACCGTGGTGGGCGAGCAGCCGGGATGCGGCTTCGGTATCGTCCTCCGCCCCTTCGACCGCACCGGCGATTGCCGCATCGCCCCCGGCGATCAGGGGGATGATGATGCCCGGCGGCAGGGAGAAGGTCGGGCCGCATTCGACCGCATCGAGCACGGCGAGGCGGCCCGAGGTGCCGGCCCCGGCGTAGAACAGGCGGCCCCCTTCACGGAGTTTCAGCGCGACGGCATCGGCGAGCGTGGCGAGGGCGGGGGCGATGCGGCGCAAGGCGTGCTGGGCGTGAGCTTCCTGGGCGAACAGGAGGGCGATGATCGCCTCGCTCGGTTGCTCATCGAGATCGGTCGCCGAGGGGTGGAGCGTTTCGGTCGCGGGCAGGCGGGGCTGGCGGGGTGGTGCGCTCGCGACCGGTTGGATCGGCACCCCGGCGATCCAGGTGTTCTGGACGTTGAAATCATCGTCGAGCCAGATCAGGTCGGCGCGGCATCCGGCAGCGAGGCGGCCCCGGTCGGTGAGGCCGATGGCATGGGCGGGGGCCTGGGTGGCGGCGTGGAGCGCGGCTTCGGGCGGGATGCCGGCGGCGATCAGGCGGCGGATGCCCTCATCGAGGGTGATAGTCGCGCCGGTCAAAGTGCCGTCCGGGCGGCGGGCGGCACCGCCTTCGGCGATCGCGCCTGCACCGCCGAACGCGGTGCAGGTGCCTCTCGGCAGTCCGGCGAGGCTGATCGAATCGGTCAC
>JAQTXO010000322.1 GCA_028688765.1 Acidiphilium sp.
CCTCGAGACAGCGGGTTACACTGTCTTGCGCGCGAACACCGGTGCCGAAGCCCTGCGGATCACGTCATCCAGTGCGCCGGCTCTTGTGCTGCTCGATCTCGGGCTACCGGACATCGATGGGCACGAAGTTCTCGCCAGATTACGTTCGTTTTCCGAGGCGCCAGTTATCGTGCTTTCCGCGCGTGACCGCGAGAGTGAAAAGATCAAGGCACTGGATAACGGCGCCAACGATTACGTCGAAAAGCCCTTTGGAATGGGTGAGTTGCTGGCAAGAATTCGTAATGCGATCAAGTGGCACATTCTGAAAAGTAATAAAGAGCTAAGTCGGGTGTTCGACGACATCAATCTCGATGATAATTCCATGAAGGTAACTGTAGAACATCGTGAGTTCATGATGACAAAAACACAATATCGGATTCTGAAACTCCTTTTAAAAAATAGGGGCACTGTTATGACGCACGATCATATCATCGCGAAAATATGGGGCAATTCGCCTGATCAAGGTATAAACTATTTAAGAATCTACATTAGTCAGATAAGAAATAAACTTGGCTCATATGGCGAGCAACATATAAAAACAAGGGTCGGTGTTGGTTATTGTTTTGAATGAAGGCCGTATGGACAAGATAACCGTAGCCGCTCATAGATACTGGTCTATAATATGGATAATCTTTTTTGGTTTGCTCGTATATTACGAGAAAACTTACTCAAATACTATTTACGTAAAAAACATTCTAGACTCAGCGATCATATCATGGTCATCTGTGGCATTTGTAACGCTATTGCAGATTATCAATAATAATAGAACACTTGATGGCAAGTTTATCGGCTTGTTGGTCATGAAATTGTCGAGGCCATTTGCGCTTCTTTTGTTCCTGGAATTCGCCATATTTTTTATCTCAAGGGAAAACAAAGAAGTCATGATGATATTCACCGCATCCGTATCAGCGGTGACGACAATCTATCTATCGTTGGCAAGCCTACTGGAATTCTCAACATGGTTCAATCAGTTTGAAAGGAATCGCCGTCCTTAAGGAACGATGGATGTTTCAGACGGCCCCGATTCTCGGTGACCTGTCTTGCCGAGAGTGCGGTAGTGTTATGTCAGCGTCCAAAGGGCGGCATTTCGAGGGTAAGATCGTGCTTTCGCCGGTGCGATGGTGCTGACAGTATTGCATTAGTAACTGGCATCCTGAGCTGATGATGGTGCGCGCGACGTGAATGTTGGCCTTTCCACGATCTGCCGCGGAGTTCAGAACCAGCCGGTGCGCGTCGTCAGGACGCTGAAGGCAGCGTATGCGACGATCAAGGTCTTCGACGTGACACCGGCCCTTCGCAAGGGACGGACATGCGTCTGTTTTCAATCTCACCCGGATATTTGCCGTCGGGGGTGGTCGGTCTCGAGTGTGCCTTCGGTATCCGCGCTGGTGCTCTTGCTGAAGGGGTCCGGCTCATAGTCAAACGGATGAAACGTGAGGCAGCCTGACGGGCACCGCGCGAACGGCCATGAGGCGAACGGCACCCGACATCACAGTTTGCAACAAAGCCTCCTCAACTTCCCGCACCCTGTTCCACCCAGCCCTCATGGGCACGGCAAACTGATGGTGATGATGGTGCCGGGCAGGCCGTCGCGAGGGAGATCGGGGCGAGGGCTGATGGCGGTGATGGTGCCGTTCATCGCTTCCACAAAGGCGCGGGCGATGGCGAGGCCGAGGCCGGTGCCGGGGGCGATGCGGTCACCGCGGGAAGCACGGAAAAAGCTGTCGAACACGTGGGGGAGATCTGCGGCGTCGATGCCGATGCCTTCGTCGGCGACCGAGATGGCGATGGTGTTGGTTTCGCGGGTGGCGCGGATGGTGATGGCGGCGCCGTCGGGTGCGTATTTGATGGCGTTTTCGAGCAGATTGACGATAACTTGTTCTAGCAAGGCGGGGTCGGCC
The DNA here is from genome assembly GCA_028688765.1 of Acidiphilium sp. GTDB lineage: Bacteria > Pseudomonadota > Alphaproteobacteria > Acetobacterales > Acetobacteraceae > Acidiphilium > Acidiphilium acidophilum. Next base: position 1,941 of record JAQTXO010000322.1, read on the forward strand.
TGGGCAGTAGTGGCACCTTCGGCAAGGTTGGCGGCGGCGTAGAAGGCTTCGGGGACGCGGGCAACGGCGGCCTCGATCACTGAGCTGAGATCGACGGTTTCGCGGCGGGCGACGATTTCTCCGGTTTCGATGCGGGCCATGCCGGTGATGTTGGCGAGGAAGCGGGTCATGCGCCCGACGTCCTGCACAATGCTTGCGAGCAGGTCGGTGCGGGTGGCATCGGTGAGGTTGGGGACGGCGAGGGTTTCGGCGGCGCCGCGGATGCCGGTGAGCGGGGTTCGCAAATCGTGCGAGATGGAGGAGAGCAGAGCTGTGCGCAGTTTCTGGGTGGCTTCCTGGGCGTTGGCTTCGGCGGCGCGGGCGGCGAGACGCAGGCGTTCGGTGGCCATGGCAGCCTGATCGGCGAGGGCGTTGAGCGCCTGAGCCAACGGTTCGGTGATTGGGGATGCGGGTTGTACGCCGAGCACGCCGATGACGCCGGCTTCGGTGGCGAGCGGCAGGAAGCGCCAGGGAACCGAGGGGAGGGTAATAGTGCCGGCGCCGGTGGCGACGCGGTTGGCGTAGGCGAACTCGGCAGCTGCCTGGGCCGGTTCGTCGAGTTGGTTAGCGATCGTCAGGGTGTTGTTTTTGGCCATCAGCACGACGGCGTGGTCGGCCATGGCTGCGGCTTCGGTTTCAATCGCGGTGCGCAGGCTGGTTTCATCAATTGCCTGGGCCAGGGTCCGGCCGAACAGCGCGACGCGGCGGAGCGCGTCGATCCGGCTGCGCGCCGCCTCCGCCTCGATCCGCACGCGTCCTGCGAGCGTGCCGGTCAGCAGGCCGACCGCGAGGAAAACGACGAGTGCCACCACGTCGCGCGGGTCGCCGACCGACAGGGTAAATAGCGGCGGCAGGAAAAAGAAATTCCACAGCAGGAAGCTTGTGACGGCAGCAAACAGGCCGTGGCGGCGTCCGTAGCGGCTGGCGACGCCGACCACGATGCCGGTGAACACGAAGCCCATGGCATCGTGGGGTACGTAGCTGCGCAGCAGGAAGCCAAGCATCGTCGCGAGTGCCATGACGCAGAGGCTGATGACGTAGGGCAGAAGGGGCTGACGCGGCCGTGCCAGTTTCGGCCCGGCCGGCCGGGCCGCAGGGTCGGGCACGACATAGACCGAATAAGCACGCGCCCGGCGACCGAGCCGGGCGGCGAGGGGGCGTGGCCGCCAGAAGCCGGCTGGCCCGCGCGCTACCACGATATGCGCGACGTTCTGGCGGGAGGCGACATCGAGCGCGGCGGTTACGGCATCGGCGTTGGTGCTGGTTTCAACCGTGCCGCCGAGCTGGATCGTGAGGTCGAGGGCGGATTGCACCCCGCCGCCGCCTTCGGTTTCGCCGTGAAAGGCGAGCAGCGGGGCGCGCAGCGCATCGGCCAGACGGGCGGCGTAGCGTACTACTTGTTCAGCGGCGGGACCGGTTTCGACCACCGCCATGACGCGTTCGGCGGCGGGCCAAGGGCCGGTGATGGCGCGGGAGCGCATGTAGCTGGCAATGTCGCGATCGACGTGCTGGGCCACCCTCCGCAGAGCCATTTCGCGGAGCGACGCGAGATTGCCGTGGCGAAAGAACCCATCGAGGGCGCGGCGGGCAAGATCCGGCCGGTAGATGCGGCCCTGTTCGAGGCGGACGCGCAACTCCGCCGGCGGCAGATCGATCAGTTCGATTTCAGACGCGAGGCCGAGTACCGTATCCGGCAGCGTTTCTGCCACGCGCACGCCGGTGATGCGGGCGACCTGATCGTTCAGGCTTTCCAGATGCTGGACGTTCAACGTGGTCCAGACATCGATACCGGCTTCCAGCACATCGGCGACATCCTGCCAGCGTTTGGTGTGGCGCAGGCCCGGCGCGTTGGTGTGGGCAAGTTCATCGACCAGCAGCAGACCCGGGCGCCGCGCGATCGCGGCTTCGAGGTCGAATTCTTCAAGCACATGCCCCCGATAGGGCACTTGCCGGCGGGGCAACACCGTCAGATCGCCCAGTTGCGCGGCGGTTTCGGCGCGCCCATGGGTTTCGATCAGCCCGGCCAGCACATCGACGCCTTCGTCGCGTTTCTGCCGGGCGGCTGCGAGCATCTCCCACGTTTTGCCGACGCCGGGGGCGGCACCGAGGAAGATTTTCAGCCTGCCGTGATGCTCGCTGGCGGCCGCCGCGAGCAGTGCGTCAGGGTCGGGGCGGCGTTCGGTGTCCTGGGATGCCATGCCGTGCGATCATGGCGCGGCGAGGCGACTCAAGGCAAGGTTCAGTTTCAAGAGGTTGACGTGGTCGGTACTGATCATTCGAACAGGCGGCGCGCGGCGGGGCGGTCGAGCAGGGCGGTGATGGTCGGTTGCAACAGTTTGCAGGCGGCGGTTGCCGAACTCCCTTATTTGGTTCTCCTTCAGATCGGAAGAGCGTCG
>JAQTXO010000323.1 GCA_028688765.1 Acidiphilium sp.
CGATGCCGTTATTCTGAGCGACGACGCCGGACAATTCAATATCGGCCGGCACGCGTTGTGCTGGGTCCACGCGGAACGGCTGGTGCATAAACTGGACACGTTCAACGACCAGCATCGCGCCGCTCAAACGCGGGTTCGTGGCCTGATCTGGGATTTTTACGCGGACCTCAAAGCGTACCAGCAAAAACCGGGCAAGCGGCAGGCTCGGGCGTTACGGACCCGCTTCGACCGTATCTTCCTCTGCCGCACCGGCTTCGTGACGCTGGACCGTCTGCTGGCGCGGCTGCACGCCAACAAGGCCGAACTACTGATGGTGCTGGAACGGCCGGAAATCCCGCTCCACACCAATGGTTCGGAAAACGACATCCGCTGTCACGTCACGCGGCGGAAGATCAGCGCCGGAACCCGGAGTGAGACCGGCCGGGATTGCCGCGACGCGTTCCTCAGCCTCGCCAAGACCTGTGACAAACTTGGCATCGCGATCTGGGATTATCTGGGCAGCAGGTTCAAGGTGGTGGGGGCCGCGATCATCGCGCCGCTCGACTTCTACGTCAGAGCCTGCCTCCGTCCCACCTGACCAGTATCCGCGACAATTTCTTCGTTCCCGCCACCTGCTCGATCGTTGGCCTGCTGACCAAGTCGAACTCGGGTTACCCACCCTTTTGCCCCTCTTACCTCCTCTTGAACTTACTTATTATTGTGCAGTGCAGCGGAATTCTTAGACGTCACAGTCTTATTACTCTATGAACTTTGACATATCAAGCGGTAAGAATATGTCCATCTAAATAAATCGTGCCGGTGTTTATCGGTTGAGCGACGGGAACAGTCACGCTACACGATGCCGGAGGGCAAAAACGTCCAAAGGCAAATCGTTATGATCAACCGCAAACTTCAGTTCGCGATCCTTGCCTGTTGTTCTGATGAGGCGATGCGGTTTATTGATATCGCACAGACGGTTCGGTCACGATTCGGTGATGAATATGGTTGCGCCGCGGATAGCGACATTCGGACCCTTTTGCAGGGCTTCGTGCAATCGGGGCTGGTCGCCGAGCAACCCGGTGGTTGTGGCGGGGGTGGAATCTATTCGCTGAGCGAAGAGGGATTCGAAGAACTCGAATCATTCATGCTCGATGAGCAGTTGTTCGGATTGTTGTGCTGAGAACCCGCGATCGAACTACGATTGCTGGCAGAAATTCTTGTAGATCACCTTGACCAGTTGATGTGCCGCATCGCTATCGAGCGAGTAATAGATGGAGCGCGATACGCGGCGGCATTTCACCACGCCCTCGGCACGCAATATCTTCAATTGCTGTGACAGATGCGACTGGCGGATTTTTATCTTCGCCTCCAGTTCATTTACAGTGAACTCACCATAGGTCAGGTGGCAGAGAATCATGATCCGATGGGGATTGGCCATGATGCTGAGGAAGTGCGAAACCTGACTAGCCTTTGCCATCATGGCGTGGACATCGATGCCGGTAGAGCCGGCCGGTCGGGTTTCGTCGGCCCATTTGATCTGGTCTGTTATGGTAGCCGTTGTCATGCGATCCTCGCTGACGCTCGTTTTAAGTAAACTGATGCGTGATCAGTAATTTTTGCAGTTTTCCGGGTCAATTCAAATAAAGTCAAGCGAGGTCGGGGGTTCGCCGTCTAGGCGTCGGCCTGATCGAATGCCTCCAGCGCCTGCGCGGCGTACATGGTGGCCGGGCCACCGCCCATGAAAATCGCCACCCCCAACATGTCCGAAACCTCCTCACGCGTCGCCCCGGCCCGCGCCGCATCCCGCCCGTGATAGGCGATGCAGGGCTGGCACCGCGTCACCACGCCGATCGCGAGGGCGATGAGTTCCTTGGTCTTGCGATCCAGCGCGCCACTGGTATGGGCCCAGCGCCCCATCATGCCGAAGGCGTTCATGATCTGCGGGTTGGCTTCGCGCAGTTTGAGAATCGAGGCGTCGAGTGTCGCTGCCATTTCCGGCCAGTCTTCGATCATGAACCATCCTCCCGTTTATTTCGCCGTTTATTTCGCGTTGACCGACCTATAGCGCGATCGGTGCGGATTGCGGCAATGTTTTTCCCGCCTGACAAATTTTTGACTCGGGCGGGATGGGAACCAGTGAAACCGTGAAATGTCGCTGACTGGCTGGGGGACCTGGATTCGAACCAGGGCTGTCCGGGTCAGAGCCGGAAGTTCTACCGCTAAACTATCCCCCAGGCGGAAACCTGTGCGGGATGTCCCTAGCATCCCGAACCCCGCGAAGCAAACGGCACCATCCCGCAATCAAATCCACGCGATATGCAATTCTGGCTTGCTCTGCGGCCATAGGTGGGCTCATTATATAAACGTCATGGCAAGCGACTATGTACTGCCGAACGTCCCCCTGCCGATCCGGGGCCCAGCCGAGCGACGCACCACCATCGGCGTCGCTGCGGTGGAACGGCGTGCCCGGCCCCCGGCCTTCGCCGCGATCGATCTCGGCACCAATAATTGCCGGATGCTGGTGGGCGTGCCGAGCGGCGGCGGGTTTCACGTTCTGGACAGTTTCAGCCGCGTGGTCCGGCTCGGCGAAGGCCTGTACCGGACCGGCACGCTCTCCGAGGATGCGATGGACCGCGCGATCGGTGCGCTCTCCGCCTGTGCCGAGCGCCTGCACCGCTGGCAGGTCAGCGATATCCGCGCGATCGCGACCGAAGCCTGCCGCCAGGCGGAGAACGGCGCCGCCTTCGTCGCCCGCGCCCGCGCCGCCACCGGCCTGCCGATCGAAACCATTTCGCCCCGCGAGGAAGTCGGCCTCGCGATGGAAAGCTGCGCCTCGCTGATCAATCAGGCGGAGCGACGCACCCTGCTGTTCGACATCGGCGGCGGCTCGACCGAGATTGCCTGGGTCCGGGTGCCCGGCCCGCACGGCGACACCGACCGCTCGTTGCCGCAATTGATCGGCTATCACACGATTCCGGTCGGGGTGGTGACGCTTTCGGAGCGGTGCGGCGGGTGCTGCGAGAGGGAAATGGGCTTCACCGCCGTGGTCGAGGAAATCAAATCCCTGCTGCGGCCATTCGAGCAGATCCACCGGATCGGTCAGGAAATCCGCCAAGGCGGGGTGCGTCTGATCGGCACCAGCGGCACCGTCACCACCATCGCCGGCATCGCGCTCAATCTCGACCGGTACCGGCGCGGCGCGATCGACGGGGCGGTGCTTGCGCGCGAACAGGTCGCCGGCGGTCTTGCGGCGATTCGCGCCATGGGGCCGTCCGGCCTCGCCGAACACCCCTGCATCGGCCCCGACCGGGTCGATTTCGTGCTACCCGGCTGCGCGATTTTCGCCGCCATCGAGGACATGTGGCCGGCGAGCGAACTCGCGGTCGCCGATCGCGGGCTGCGGGAGGGCATGCTGATGCGCCTGATCCGCAACGCCCGCGCCAAACCCCGCCGCTTCCAGGCCTGATCCACCCCAACCAGAACTGACCCCGATGACCGATGACATCTCGCCCGGCCGCCGCACCACGGTCCGGCTGAAATCCGCGCGCAAGCACAAGCCCTCGTCGCAGAAATGGCTGACCCGCCAGTTGAACGATCCCTATGTCGAGGCGGCCAAAGCCAAGGGCTATCGCTCGCGCGCGGCGTTCAAACTGGTCGAACTCGATGACAAGTTCAGCCTGATCGGCAAATCGAGCCGCGTGGTCGATCTCGGTGCGGCCCCCGGCGGCTGGACCCAGATCGCGCTGGCGCGGGGGGCGGCGCGCGTCGTCGGGATCGATCTGCTGGCGATCGACCCGATTCCGGGAGCGACCTTGCTGCAGGGGGATTTTCAGGCCGAGGCGATGGAAACCGCGCTGCGCGAGGCGCTGGGCGGACGCGCCGATCTGGTGTTGTCGGACATGGCGCCCAACACCACCGGCCATATGGCGACCGATCACCTCCGCATCATGGGCCTCGCCGAACTGGCGCTCGATTTCGCGTTCAAGACGCTCGAACCGGGTGGCGGGTTCGTGACAAAGCTATTTCAGGGCGGCGCGCAGGGCGGGATGCTGGCGCTGCTGAAACGCCGGTTCGAACTGGTCCGCCACGCCAAACCGGCAGCCAGCCGCAAGGACAGCCGCGAACTTTATCTCGTCGCGACCGGTTACCGGCCCGATCCGTCCTGAACCGCCATCAGCCGCGCGAGTTCCGCGCGGCAGGCGGCCCGATCCGCGACGCAACCACCCGCCCGCCACCACGCCCGCGTCGCCGCGAGCGCCTGCCCGATCCGGGGGCCGGGCGCGCCGCCCAGCGCCAGCGCATCGCGCCCTTTCAGCGGAAATTCCGGGCGCGTCATCGCCGCGAGCCGCGCCCGGATGGCCTCGCGCCCGTCCGCCATCCAGCTGCGGCCGA
>JAQTXO010000324.1 GCA_028688765.1 Acidiphilium sp.
GTTTTCTCGGCAGAAAGTGGGTATGATTTTGGTCCGTACGCAAGGCTTTTTACGACTTTATTCGAGAAGTCGACATTCGCTGCAACGGCAAGTCGATAATTTCGTGCACCGAAAATGGGTGTCAGGAGCGCCCGGAGTTTCGCCTCTTGCGAACTTTCAATCCGATCCTCGATCGCGAACTGCGACTGAGCCGTTTGCGTTGATGAGTTGGGGAACAGGATTTGGCCGGTCCCGGTCACGACCACCACGTCCTTTTAAGCGAGGCCCGACACAGATCCTGAAACGAGCTTTGCCACTGCTCGGCCAAGCGCTGGATCAGGCTCTTGAGCAGAGAGCAACACAACCGAGGCACGGGGCCGAGGCTGATCGGCAAGAAACGGCGTATAACGAGGGACCGCCAACAGAACCTTCGCTTTTCTTGCCCCTGAGATCACCATTACTGCTTGCTGCAAACGGTCCTCGATGACCTGTAAGCGAAGTGCATTAACGGCTGCGGTCGATGTGGTCATTGACACTTTTTCGAGACTGCTCAAAGCCTCCGAATCCGCGCCGCCGGGCATGCCGTGTTGGCCAAGTTCGAGTCGGGCGCGTCCGAGGTCGCGCGCAGGTACTTCGATAATGCTGCCGCTACGCGATAGCCGGTAAGAAATGCCGAGCTTCTGGAGCTCGGCAATGACCGCCCCGCCCCTTGCCGCTGATAACCCGTCGAAGAGCGGCGCGTAAGGCGGGCCTGACATCGCCAGGGCCGCATATATAACTAAGCCGAGAACAACAGCAACGGCAGCCGCTACCGCCGGCAATGGTAGCAACTTGAATCTCTCTAGTCCGGCCTGGCCGAAACTTCGTACGTCGCCAAAGGTCATGCGGAAGACTTAGATCTGCATGTTCATTAACGTCTGATAGGCTGAAACAACTTCATTCCGGACGGCGACAACCGCATTGAAGCCGATCTCAGCTTTATCAGACAATACGAGTGCGGAGGCCATGGAAGCACCCGGAGCACCTGTCGCGACGGCCGTTTCAGCCGAGCTGGCAGCACCCTGAGCATCACTCACCCCCTGAAGCGCACCCGACAAGGTGTCGATAAAGTTTGCACCGTTTTGATCGGATTGCGGCGAAATCGCCGAGGTAAGCGAGATGCCGGAAATTGAAGGGATGGTTGGCAACGTCATGGTTCAACCTGGACAGTAAATTTTTTGACTTCACGATCGTATTCGATCAGGCGGACTAACATACGGCTAGGCAAGACATAGTTTCATTCATTATAAGACCTAATTCTCATCACTCGGCCCGATGCAACCTCAACGATTTTATGATGCATAGAGCTCTGTCGGCTGTTGTCAATCGCGAATAAGAAAGCTGATGATAAAGGTGATTAGATATAAAATGAGCTAAAAACGTACCAAAAATAATACGAATGAATGAAAACGAGTGCTTAGAAATCTAGCTTGCGTTGAAACTAAAGCTGGTTTAATGAAGCTGCAATCTGAACGTGTCCGGAACCACATATGCAGCTCGATCCGACCTTTATACAATCCGCCCAGACGGTGCTAAACCTCCGCGAGCAGCGGCAGGGTTTAATTGCCGCAAACATGTCGAATAGCGACACTCCCGGATACAAGGCGATGGATATCAATTTCAAGAGCGCCGTTAGCGATGCCTTAAAATCCGGGACTGTCCAAACAAGCGCGAAGCCCGATTTTGTTGCCGATTATCCGGTCTCTCTCGACGGAAATGACGTCTCTCCCACCATGGAAAAGCTTGAGTCTTTGAAAAACGTCGGGGCGATGAACGCAGAGGTGACGTTCCTGCATCAGTCGACGACGGACCTGATCACGGCGTTACGGCCTAATCCGAGCGGAACCTGAAGGGTAGTAGGATGACCACAGTCCCAGTGCCTGGCGTTACGTCATTGATTGGTGGTGGTTTGCTCGCGCAACGTGAGCGGCTGGGTCTCATCGCATCAAATATGGCGAACGCTGATTCGGTCGCGACACCGGGTTCGCAGCCTTTTCGAGCCATGGAGCCCGTGTTTGCCGCAATACCGGCAGCGGGTCGTTCAGGTGTAAGTAGTGTCGCGGTCGCTGGTGTCGTTCAGAGTGCGGCCCCTCCCCAGATGAAATACGATCCGGCAAGCCCCTTCGCAAATCCGAAAGGTTATGTGACGGAGTCAAACGTCAATCCGGTGGAACAGATGACGGATCTTATCGATGCGTCACAAAGTTATCAGTCTGATATATCAATACTCGATCAAAATACGAAATTGAGTCAAACAATGATCCAGAGTTTTGTGGCATGACATCCTTGACGATGAACTCTGCCACGGCGGCCATTGCAGCCGGATCGGCGACGGGTGTGCCGAGTTCCTCCACGGCTTCAACCACATCGTCAGGTTCTGCAGGGTTGAATGGGCTTAATCAGCAGGATTTCATTCAGTTGATCGTGGCCCAGTTGCAGAATCAGGACCCGACGCAGCCAACTAATCCGCAGGATCTGGCGACTGAATTCGCCGACCTGGCAAGCGTAAACGGCATCGACACCCTGGATACGAAGGTCTCCCAGATCCAGGCCGGGGGGCAGGCTTCGCAGCTCGCTCAGGCTGCCACCCTGATTGGTAAATCGGTCGCCATCACCGGGGGGGACACGGTGACCGCGTCGAGCAATGGATCGATCAACGGGGCATTCAGTCTGGGCGGTGCTGCCACAAGCGCGGCAGTTTCGATCATCGACCCAACGACCGGCGCCGTGGTTAAATCAATTGACCTGAGCAATCTCCCGGCGGGCTCGAACAATTTTTCCTGGTCGAGCGGAACGGCCGGCACGACGTATAAATACGCGGTCAGCGCAGTAAGTTCGACGGGGGCGCCTGTTACCGCAACCACTTACGGCAGCGGAACGGTGAACGCCGTGAACCTCTCTACGACCAATCCCACTGTGTCGTTAACCGGTGTTTCGACCCCGGTCCCCGTCTCGTCTATCGCAAGCATTATCGGAGGCTAAGGCATTATGGCACTCAACACTGCATTGTCCGGGCTCCTTGGGGCGCAGGCAGGAATTAATGTCGCTGCTAATAACCTTGCTAACGCATCCACGACCGGCTTCAAATCCGGCTCAGCCATTTTTTCGGATCTCTATCCGAATGGATCATCCAATGCCGCCGGGCAGGGCGTTACTCAGCAATTTATTCAGCAGGACTATTCGCAGGGAAATCTTCAGACGACCGGGAATCCGCTCGATCTGGCCGTACAAGGAACCGGTATGTTCGTTGTCCAGAAGAATGGACAAAACAGCTATACCAGGGACGGCGCGTTTCAGGTCAGTCCATCCGGTCAGTTACAGAACGGGGCAGGGTCATCCGTTCTGGGATACGGTATTAATGCGGCGGGGCAATCAAATGGCATTGTGGGACCGGTAACGATCTCGACCTCGGCTCAACCAGCGAACGCCAGCAGCAAGATTTCGCTGAACAGCGCCCTTAACAGTGCTGATCCGGTTATTACGGCACCTTTCAGCTCCAGCGACTCTTCAACCTATGATGAATCAACATCCGTCGTCGCATATGATTCCTTAGGGAATGCGAACCATGTTCAGCTCTATTTCCAGAAACAGGCAGCGTCGGGTGCCAGCAAGCCGAATGACTGGTTGGTTTATGCGCAGCCACAAAATGCCAACGGGTCTTCGGTGGGATCGGCCACGAAGCTGACAACACTTACATTCAATTCCTCAGGGGGGCTGACCGGCGGCAGCAAGGCGACGCGGAACGTGAAGTGGAACAACGGCGCGGCATCATCGAACATTGCTTTTAATTTTAGCGGTACGACGGTCGGCGCGCAGAACTTTGCCATCAACAGTGTCACGAATAACGGATATGCTCCCGGCGCCTATACCGGAACCCAAATCTCCAAAACGGGCCAGGTGCAAGCGACATACTCGAATGGACAGAGCAAGACGGTCAGCAATTTAGCCCTGGCCAGCTTCATTAATGAGCAGGGATTGATCCCCGTATCGACAAATCTCTACCAGGCATCCCAAACCTCCGGGCAGCCCATCATCAACAATCCGGGTTCCGGAGTTAACGGAACGATCGTGGCAGGGTCCTTGGAGGAATCAAATACGTCCACCAGTTCAGAGCTGGTCAATCTTCTGAAATATCAGGAAGCATACCAGGCGAACACGAGTGTCCTCCAGACGTCTCAGCAGGATACGGCGAAGTTGCTTCAGCTTTGATGACATGAGCGGGATAACGGGCTCTTCCTGAACTGCGAGGAATAAATGGCTTTCAACGCGATCTACACGTCAATGGCGAGTCTGGAGACGTCGACCTAGAAGCTCGATACGATTGCCCAAAACATCGCAAATACAAATACGGA
>JAQTXO010000325.1:0-1612 GCA_028688765.1 Acidiphilium sp.
AACGCCACAAACGGGCTGCCGGTGCGTTCACCCTTGGCATTCCACGCGAAGGTCCCGGTCAGCCCCTGAAACGACGTCATCCCGTGCAGATAGGCTTCGAGCTTCGCGGGCTTGACCGATTTGGTCGCGGCGATCGCCTGCATCACCGCGCGCATCCCGTCCGCATTGGTCAGGGTGAACACCGAAGGCGGCAGCGCGCCGTATTTCGCCTTGTACGCCGCCACGAACGTCTTCGCGACCGGATAGGGCAGATCGGCCGGCGCCGGCACATTGATAATCACCGATCCCGCCGCCGCCGGCCCCGCGATCTTTGCGAACGCGACATTCTGGTTGGCATCCCCGCCCACGAACGCCGCCTTCATCCCGAGCTGCACCATCTGCGCGCGGATCAGCCCGCCATCGGAATAATACCCCGAAAAATACAGCACATCCGGGTGCATCGCCTTCAGCTTGGTCAGCACCGGCGAAAAATTCTGCGACCCCGCATTGATGAAGGATTTATCGATGACATCGCCATGATCGGCCTTGACGTCCGCGACCACGGCATCCGCCAGCCCGGTCGCGAAACTCGAATGATCGGTCAGCACCGCGATCTTCCCGAAATGCCGCACATCGACCAGATAATGCGCGGTGAACTTCGCCTCCGCCGAATTCGGCGCGGCATTGCCGAACCAGGTCCTGTAGCCGTGCTTGAGCAATTCGTTGCTGGTCCCGTCCGAAGTCTGGATCACATCCGCCCGCGCATAAATCGGCTGCGCCGCCAGCGCCGCGCCCGAGGTATACGAGCCGATCACCGCGATCACATGATCGTTCACAAGCTGCCGCGCACAAATCGCCGCCTGCGCCGCCTCGCCCTGGTCATCGCAGACCTTCACCTCGATCTTGCGCCCCAGCAGCCCGCCTTTGGCATTCTGCTCCGCCGCCAGCAGCTTCACCGCCCGCTCGATCCCCTGACCCTCATCGGCATAGGTCCCGGTGATCGGCGCCTGCACCCCGATCCTGATCGGCGGCGCCGCCCGCGCCACCCCGGTCGCGCCCAGCAACCCGAGCGCCACGCCAAAACCCGCACCCGCCCCGATGGTGATCCGTCTCATCATTCGACTCCCCTTATTGTCCTGATCCCGGATGATCGGTGCCACCCTACACCACGAATCCGCAATGACCAGCCCAAAGCGGCGCCTCAGCGCAACCGGCGGTTCAAACCATCTCGACCATTCTGGAAATGCCCCGAACGGGGCGGGGAAAACTGGCTCCCGGAGCAGGACTCGAACCTGCGACAAAGCGGTTAACAGCCGCTTGCTCTACCAACTGAGCTATCCGGGAACCGTGAGCGGCGTCATACCCAAGCAAGCCGCCCTTGGCAACAGCCGCAACCGCCCGGCGGCATGTCCCGCATGGGCATCCCCGAAACATTGTCTTGATATGACCGCCCCAAGGCAACATCTCTGTTCCACCCGTCACCCCGGACCACACGGAGACTGTACGTTGAAAAAGCAGATCGGCCTGGCAGCGGCGATGCTCATTTTCCCGCTCTATTTCATTTACCGCGCCTTCAACGAGATCGAGGCGATGGAATACGGGGCCTCGTTCTGGGTCCAGAAAAAGCGCTCGG
>JAQTXO010000325.1:1622-4365 GCA_028688765.1 Acidiphilium sp.
CTCGGCGGCCTCCACACCGCAAGCCGCCGAGGATACCTCCCCCGAAGGCGCACCGCCCACCGTCACCGAATCCGCCCACATCCCCGGGCTCGAAATGGCCACGCCCATGGACGACGAGACGAAAAAAGCACCGAAACCAAGAGCGCGAGCGGCGAAAAAATCAACGACTTCCGACTGAAGGTGCCCCACCCGCACCATACCCGAACACCTCCAGATACTCCCTGAAAATCCCAGTCATTTCGGCCTGAACACCCTCCGGCAGATCGCGCCATTTGCCGCTGCGCATATCGCCGATGTGAACGTCGTGGATATTCGTCAACCGATCGAACCTGCCGCCGCCCGCCCCCCGATCGCCGATCCGGTCCTCCGGCAGCGCGGCAATCCCCGCCGCAAACGCCCGCGTCGCCTCGGGGGTGTAACGCAGCGCAATCGCCTCCGCCTCCGCCGCATCCACCCCCAGCCACGCCGCCACCGCCGCGACCGTTCCGGCATCCCGAAAAAATCCGCTCTCATACCGCAGCAGGAAATGCTCCCGGCGCGTCATCAACCCGTGCAGCCGCCGGCAATCGTTGAACACGATCCGCACCGCATCCCCAAGCCCGATTCCGAACCGCCCCCGCATCGAAAGCGCCGCATCGCGCGGATCGCGCAACGTCAGCAGATACCGCGCTCCCACGTCCTCCAGCCACCTATCCATCCCGGCGCTGCCATGATGCGATTTCAGCACGCGCCACACCGTCGCATCCTCCGCACCCGGCGGCAGTTCGCCCAACGCATCGGCATACCCGCTTACCGGCGCCCTGCCGCCCGCGCGCCCCGCCAATTCCCGCGCGACATTGAACGCCCAGGTCGAGCCGCTGCCATGCAGGCCGATCGTGGCGATCACGCACGGGTGCGGGGCTGGTTCGTCTCGGGTCATTCTGCTCACATAGGAAAACGCGGTCGGTCCGGACCGGTCTACTCGATATGCTGGAAATATTGCCAGCGTCCCACCGCCGGTTCCGCCAGCGCCCATCGCCACCCCTGCGGATCGCGGCAGATATCGGTGGTATACGGGGTCTGATGCACATGCGGCGCGTGCCCCGTCTGCAACGTGAACAAAATCTGCCGGCACTGCGCCAGCGGCGTATCGATCGTGCGCAGAACCCGCACCGTGCCATGATGATTGGCAAAGAACGGAATGATGTATTTCACATTCCACGACGCGGTCTGCCCCGGTCCGAGCGGCCCGGCGGCTTCGGCGACCCGGGTCTGTTCCTTATGATCCCGCGCCCGGGCAATCCGCTTCTGCGCCGTGCTGACCGCGGCATTGACCGCAACGGCGGTGGCATAACCCGCCAGCGGATTGGCCGTCGCCGCCCCGGTCGAGGCCCCGGCCACCGCGCCGCTGATCGCCCCGATCGAGGCGCACCCGCTCAGCCCGAGCCCCATCGCAAGGCAGAGTGATGCTCCGGCAAGCCCCCGCACCGACCGAGCACCCACGGTCACTGCAGCGTGCCCCAGCGCGCCGTCGCCGGTTCCGCCTGCGCCCAGCGCCAGATCCCGCGCTCGCGGCAGATCGTCGTGACATAATAATCCGGCCGGTCGGTCTTCACCCCATGCACGGTCCGGACATGATCGACCGAAAACACGACCTCCTTGCAGGGAAACAGCGTCCCGCCGAATTGCTGGCTGACCGAGACCTCGCCATGTTGGTCATCCTCGATCGGAATGACATGGGTGACGCTCCAGGGGGCAACCGCGCCCGGCGCGAGCGGCCCTGCGGCATCCGCGATCTTCTGCTGCTCCTTGTGATGAACGTCGCGTTCGACATATCCGAGCCCGCTCGCCGCGACCGATTGAACCCCGAGCCCGATCGCAGCGGTCACCGAGCCGTTGGTGGTCACCGCACTGGCGATCCCGGCCCCGGCGACACCCGCGGCATCCGAGGTGCTCTGGGTCAAGACCGAACCACAACCCGAAAGAGCGAGCAAAGCGAAGGTGAGCGGCACCAGAAGAGCGATGTTGAGAGTCGCCGGCTTCATGATCATCTCCCCGTTCCACCCGAATTCGGAAAGATATGGGGCCGCCCGCGCGATTGTCTATCGGTCATGCCGCAGTCATGCGCAATCATCGGAACGTGAAGCACGACCAAACGGCGCTTGCCTGTTCCGATCCGCCATCAAACGGACCACGACCCCCAGTTATTACTGATGTCGAACAAAAGTTCTTTGGTTCTTTCTTACAAGAAAGAACGCCTTACTTACCTCACCGCCCGTTCCAACCGCTCAACAACCACATCCCGCCCCATCAGCGGCAGCATCCCCGCCAGTTCCGGCCCCTGGGTCTCCCCGGTCAGCGCCAGCCGCAGCGGCATGTACAGCGCCTTGCCCCGTATCCCGGTCGAAGCGGCAATCGTCATCGTCCACTCTTTCCACGTCCCCTCGTCCCACGGCGCGTCCGGCAGCGTCGCCCGCGCAACCTCCAGCATCGCCCGCGCCTCGGGAAGCTCCGGCGGATCGATCCGCCCCCGCACGATCTCCCACCACTGCCGCGCCTCGGACAGCAGGTCGATATTATCGCGGATCGCCAGCCAGAACGCCTCGTCCGCCCCCTCCGGCAATCGATCCGCCACGGCCTCGAACGGCTGCGCGTGCAGCACGCGCCGGTTCAGCGCCAGCAACTGCCGCGCATCGAACCGTGGCGCCCCGCGCGAAAACGCATCGAGATTGAACGTCCCGGCCAGTTCCCCCAGTGTCAACGG
>JAQTXO010000326.1 GCA_028688765.1 Acidiphilium sp.
TCCCGAAGCCTCGGAACTCCTGCGCGAATTCGCCCGCCTCACCGGCGCGCCGGTCACCTCCACCCTCATGGGCCTCGGCGCCTTCCCCGCTGCCAACCCCGCCTTCCTCGGCATGCTCGGCATGCACGGCACCTACGAGGCCAACCTCGCCATGCACGGGTGCGACGTCATGGTGAACCTCGGCGCCCGGTTCGACGATCGCGTCACCGGCCGCCTCAACGCCTTCGCCCCCGGCGCCAAAAAAATCCACGTCGATATCGACCCCGCCAACATCAACAAAAACGTGGTCGTCGACATCCCGATCATCGCGGACGCCGCCCTCGCCCTCCGCGCCCTGATCGAGGCCTGGAAAAACGACGCCACCCGCCAGGACCGCGCCGCCCTGACCGACTGGTGGGCCCGCATCGAAGTCTGGCGCGCCAAGGACAGCCTGAAATTCACCCAGAGCCTCGCCCCCGGCGCCATCATCAAACCCCAGCACGCCATCAAACGCCTCTGGGAACTCACGCGGGACCGCGAAACCTACATCACCACCGAAGTCGGCCAGCACCAGATGTGGGCCGCCCAACACTACCGCTTCGAACACCCCAACCGCTGGATGACCTCCGGCGGCCTCGGCACCATGGGCTACGGCCTCCCCGCCGCCATGGGCACCCAGCTCGCCCACCCCGACGCCCTGGTGATCGACATCGCAGGCGAAGCCTCCATCCTGATGAACATCCAGGAAATGGGCACCCTCGCCCAATACCGCCTGCCGGTGAAAATCTTCATCCTCAACAACGAATACATGGGCATGGTCCGCCAGTGGCAGGAACTCCTCCACGGCAGCCGCTACTCCGAAAGCTACTCCGCAGCCCTGCCCGACTTCGTCAAACTCGCCGAAAGCTTCCACGCCGTCGGCCTCCGCGCCAACACGATCGACGACCTCGACCGCGTCATCATGGAAATGATCGCCTCGGACCAACCCGTCATCGCCGACATCCACGTCGACCGCTTCGAAAACTGCTTCCCCATGATCCCCTCGGGCGCCGCCCATAACGACATGATCCTGGGCCCCGAACACGAGCAGGACGCACGCGGCATCACCGATGAAGGGCTCGTGCTCGTCTGAGGCTTTATAAAAAGTGAAGGCAAGCACTGCTTTTTTGTAAAAAAGCAGCAAAAAACTTTTATTCGTAAAGATCAAAGCCCATGAACGCCATCGTCGAACAAACCCTCCGCTCGGCTACCATTTCCGTGCTCGTCGAAAACGAATCCGGCGTCCTCGCCCGCGTCATCGGCCTATTCTCCGGCCGCGGCTACAATATCGACAGCCTCACCGTCGCCCCGGTCGAAGACGACCGCCGCAAAAGCCGCATCACCATCGTCACCTCCGGCACCGAACTGGTGATCGACCAGATCAAAGCCCAACTCGACCGCCTCGTCCCGGTCTACCGCGTCTCCGACCTCTCCCGCGAAGGCCCCCATCTGGCCCGCGAACTCGCCCTCATCAAAGTCATCGGCCAAGGCCAAACCCGCGCCGAAGCCCTCCGCCTCGCCGACGCCTTCCGCGCACGCGTCATCGACGCCACCACCGAAAGCTTCGTATTCGAACTAACCGGCGCGACAGATAAACTGGACGCATTCCTGGACCTGATGCGCCCGCTGGGTTTAGCTGAAGTTTCGCGGACAGGCGTGGCGGCGATTGCAAGAGGGATTAGAACGATATAATCTAGTTGCGACAGTCAAGGACATGCCGTCAACGAGGATCAGGTGCTTTGGCTTTCAATACAATTGATTTCCCGTCATTGTGAGGAATACTAAAACGTTTCAATATAGTGACTTGAACTGCATACGGGACATTTTACGCGTCCCACGCGCAAACTTGGCAAGCTTAGTTTTGCTGCGCAACTCGGACAACTTTTTACCGAACGGCCTTGGCGCGTGAAATCTGGATTCGTTTTTCCTTTAAATTCTGGTAATCCAACTAAATTGTCAATATTCCGTAAGGATGTAAAGTGTAGAAGCAAAACTTTTGTTTGATCGGCTAGCTCATGTGCTGTTTTAGTATAGGGTTTATTTGAGATAACGAATGCATAATCAGTCTTGTGAAAGGCTTTCCCTGAGATAGCTTCTTGTACCGCCTTGCTTCCAACAGGCTTCGAGTATTTTTTGCATTGAATAACTATCGATACACCCATGCGGCTTGCAATTACATCGGCGCCGTGGTCACCGGATGATTTTGTGGTGCTGGCGTCCCAACCTCGCAACTTTAGGTACTCCGCACAGCAAACTTCAAATTCTATTGGAGACAGATTCGCATTCCATTTAAAATCTAGTAGAAATTTTTCGCTTTTACGCTTGTTTTCTAACTCTATTCTATGCTGAAAGAACAAAAACCGCCCAAAAGAAAATATAAATATGCAGAAAGCCCCAATTATGACCGCCTGAGTAGGCAACCCCGCACTCAAGAACCAGTTAGAAAGCGTGGTAACAATTAGAATGAGCGCACCAAATAGTACAGTTAGCGGGCTGAAGGCAGCGCCCAGTTTAGTGGCTCTCCGTCTCATAACGTGTCCTACAAATCATTAGCCTAGCTTCTTCAATTAGAAATTCGAAATGATCTAGAACTAAACCCCGGGTTGTGCAAGCTCTGATACCACTATGGCATGGGTGGCTTCAAATTGGCATAAATCTCGTCCAAGCTGGGAGTGTTGCCGCCGGACGATATCCTTGAGCACGCAGAGAAGAGCGCAGCGTAATCCGCCCCTTTTTTCGTCTCCGATCCCTACGCCTTCGCAACCAATCTCACGCCCCACCCGATTATCCAGCATTTCACTCCGAAAGGGTTGCGAAGCACAACCCCTCACCTTACCTCCATTTCAACCCCTCGATCCCATCGTCAAAGCGAACCGCCATCGACCGCCTTCGCGCCCCCGATTAACCAAACCGGCCGCCCATCCATCCACCCCCAAGCCCCAACGCCCCAGCCTGAACGCCCCAGCCTGAACGCCGAGGAGACAAATCATCGCCATCGTCAAAAGCCACGCATTGGGCCTCGTCGAAACCAAAGGCCTCATCGGGGCCCTCGAAGCGGCGGACGTCATGATCAAATCCGCGAACGTCGAACTCGTCGGCAAGGAACTCATCGGCGGCGGCTACTGCACCATTATCGTTCGCGGCAGCGTCGATGCCGCCAAGGCCGCAACCGAGGCCGGCGGTGAAGCCGCCAGACGTGTCGGCGAACTGGTCTCGGTCCACGTCATCCCAAGCCCGCACAACGACCTCCCTGCACTCCTCCCCGCTCCGAGAACCACCCGAAAACCCGCAAAGCCCCGCCGCACCTGATCCCGGCCCCTCAACCTCCTCCCCAACTAACAAAAGTTTCCATGCACCTTTTCTCAAAAAAGTAGCCATTCCCTCACCTTCCTCTGCCATCTCGGAAGCCCACCCCTGTCATTCCGAAGCCAAAACCGCCCTTTCTTACCCCAGCACCCCTAACATCCGCCGCCGCGTCCCCGCCCATTCCTGCGTCAGATACGGCGAAGCCGCCCCCACCGCGCTGACCGCCTCCAGCAACGGAAAACCCGGCGCCTCCCGCCGCCGATAATCCCACGAGCCATCCCCCGCGTGCATGATCGTACCAATCCCCTCCCAGCACCGCCGCCCGATCCGCACCGCCCCATCCGGAAACGCCCGATCCACCGCCTCGACCACCGGCCCGATCGCCTCTCGCGGCACGGAAACCCCTCGCCGTTCCGCCCACAAACTCAGCGCGGTCAGCCCCCTGATCACATCGTAATGGTAAAACCGTGGAAAACACGGCAGCATCCAGGACGCCGCCGCCTCCCGCTCCGCCGCATTATGCCGCGTCTCCGAGCCCATCGTCAGCCGCCGCCCCACCATGAACCCCGCCGCACGATCGAGAAACCCGACCGCCTCCTCGCTCAACCCCTCCGCCGATTTCAAAGTCATCGCCTCGAACGCCGCAATCGTCCCCACCATCGAACTCGGGCACTCATCCGTCACGGCATACGCCGATTCATCGCAATTCATCCCGCCATCCGCCATCTGATTGGCCACGAACCACGGCCCGACCCACGGCAGTTCCGCATCCACATCGACCCCGAACGCATCGAGCACCCGATACACATTGCCCAACTGGCAATGACACGCCGTAAAATGAGGATCAGCCCCCTTTGGCAATTCCCCAGGCCCCTCCATGAAAATCGTGAACGGCGTCGCCTTCATCGCATCAACGAACGCCCGCATCGTCCGCTCCGGAATCCGCCGCGTCTCGCCCATCTCATGCAACAGCAACATATGCCACCAGGGCGAATCCCATTTCGGCCAGTAGGAACTCGCCTCCAGAC
>JAQTXO010000327.1 GCA_028688765.1 Acidiphilium sp.
CGATGAGCAGGGTTGGCCCCCGTCACCGCAAGCCAGAAATTTTATGTCGCCTCCCACTCGATCAGCCTCAACTTATTTCCAATCCGCACCGATCAAGAAAAAGTGTCCCCTCCTTGCGCGGCTCACCGGTTCCAAACCTTTGACTCTGCCGACATTCCGCCCCTAGCCTCGCTTCCAGCGCATAGGAGGCATGATGTACGACGGCAACACGATCCCTTTCACCACCGTCACGCATCTCACCAAACAATACGGCACCCGCACCGCGCTGACCGATATCTCCTTCGTCGTCGGTCCCGGTGAAATCGTCGGCCTGCTCGGTCCCAACGGGGCCGGCAAAACCACATTGATCGGCTGCCTGCTCGGCTTCCTGCTGCCATCCTCAGGCAGCGTTCACCTGTTCGGCGAAAATGCAGCCGAGCTCTCACCCGCCGGTCGCGGGCGCACCGGCTTCGTCCCCCAGACCATGACCGGTTTCGGCTGGTTCAAGGTCGGTGAACTGATCGCCTATCTCGGTAAATTCTACGCCTCCGATCCCGGACTCCCACCCGCCTGGCTGCTGGACTGGGCCGATCTCGACATGAAAGCCCGGGTCAAATCCCTCTCCGGCGGCCAGAAACAGCGCCTCGCCATCGTCCTCGCCATGCGCCACGGCCCCGACCTTCTGATCCTCGACGAACCCGTGGCCAGCCTCGACCCGCAGGCCCGGCGCGACTTCATGGCCCTGCTGGTGACATTCTGCGCGCAGGAGGGCCGCAGCGCGATCATTTCCTCCCACATCCTCTCGGATCTCGAAAAAATCGCCACCCGCGCGATCTTCATGCGCCACGGTCGCCTCATCCACGACACGCCGATGAGCCGCTTCCGCAGCTCCGCCCGCTGGATCACCGCCCCGCGCGACGCCCTGCCCGAAACCCTCGCCTGCCTCGCCGAAGACCGCGCGACCGGCGCCCTGCTGGTCGATGGCTGGGATGACCATCACGCTACCCTCCTCACCGCCAGCCTCGGCGCTCCGCCCGAAATCCGCATCCCCGATCTCGAAACCGCCTTCCTGGAAATGACAAGGTGAGCCACAGCCCCAGCCTCATCCGCGCCGCCCTGCGCAACTACGCCTCGGCGGTCTTCATCCGCGAAAATCCCATGCTGATATCGGCCGTGTTCATGACGGTCGCAGCCACGGCGACCTTCGAAAAAGCCTCCCGCATCGCGGCGCATGGCGGCGCCACCGCCTTGTTTGCCCACCGCACCTCCTTCGTGTTTTTGTGGTGGTATGTCGCGTTCTATCTCCCCGCCTGCCTGATGTTCCATTATTGGCGGCAGGTGCGCTCCAACCTCGCCGTCTCGATACCGCATCTCAAAGACACCGAGTTCACCGCACTCGTCCTTCTTCTGGTGCCGGTCGGCATCGCATTCGCAGCCCCCCTGATCCTGCTCCACGCCCCCGTTTGGGGTGCCATCGCCCTTGCCACGGTAGCCATGGCAGGCGGCAGCGTAATGAGCTTCGGTGTTCCGAACGGGCAGTCCCGAAAGGTGGCTCTGTCCAAGGCAGTTCTCTTTCTCCCCCTCATGCTGGCCGGTTCCCAACCGCAATATCTCAGGCTCATCCTGTTCGCCGCCCCGCTTCCAGCGAGCGTGATCACACTCGCTGCCGCCGCGTTCATTGTGTCAGGATTGCGGTTCTACCCGGCCCGCGCCGCCGAAGAAGCCGAGCGCGCCGAACATCGCGCCGATTTGGCCGCTGCCCGGCCTCGTCGCACCAGCCCGATCGTCACCCTGTTCGACGTGATCTTCCGCGTCATGACCTGGAAACCCGCCTTCATGGCCGACCGACCGATGCCGAGCACGCTCGGCGTCCGATCGGGTCCGATCGGCACTGTTCTGGTCCAGGGCCTCCAGATGGCGCTATTCCTGTTCTACATGCCCGCCTTCGCCTGGGTGCAGGGCCATGACTTCATGAAGGCCCTCATCCAGACCGCTCCGCAATCCCTCGGCTTCTTCGGGGCCATCACCATCTTCGGCTCCGGCCAATGGCTGCTCGACCGCTCGGACTGGCCGCCCCTGTTCATGGCCGGGCGCTACGGCGGCAGAAGCGGCTTTTCGCAGGCGATGTCGAACGCCTTTCGCATGAGAGCGATCGAACTCGCCATCATCGATGCCCTCCTGCTCACCGGTGCCGCTCTCGCTCTCGGCATCATCGATCCCCCGGATGCGATACCAACGGGCCTGTCCAGTTTCGCCCTGATCTTCGGCGCGAGCTACGGCGCGAGCCTGCCCCTGCTCTGGCACGAAATCGGCGGCCGGGGCTTCACCATGGCACTCGCTCTCGCCGGTGGATTGGGCACGATGGAGATACTCGGCACCGGCCTCCTGCACCACAGCCCCAGGCTCTGGGCGATCGCCGCCACGATCGTGATATTCGCCTGCGGCCTCGCCATGTCCCGCATCGCTCCCCGGCGCCTCACAACCATGGACTGGCCGATCGAAACCGCCTCGCCCGCATAATGCCGCCTCTGGCGTCCCCGCGCCGGTTCGGGCACGATAGCGCCGGATTTCGGGGGAAGATTCCATGCGACGCGCTCACGCCATCAAAACCGGCCTCATCGGTCTGGCCGCCCTGTCACTGAGCGGTCACGCCCTCGCCGCCGGTCTCATCCGCGCCCCCGCCGTGCCGCAGCCTACCGCCCCCGGCGATCTGGTCGGCATCGTCCTCGAAAACACCCTCACCCGTGCCGAGCCGCCGCGCTACATCACGTTCGGCACCGCCTTCGCTCCGGGGCAACTCCCCCAAGGCGAGGGCATCGCGGCGATCGTCGGCGGCAGGACCGAACCCGGCCAGATCGACGTCAAAAACCGCTACCCGGACGGGTCGGCCCTGTTCGGCATCGTCACCCTGCGCACCCCGTCGATCGCCAGCGGTGCCGATGCCGCCGTCATGCTCCGCAAGGCCGCCCTGACCCCCGGCGCCATCGCCATCCTCCCCGCCCTGCAGAAACACGACATCACCATCACGCTCGCCCTGACCAACCCCGGCATGCCGACCAGCTATGTCACCGTCGATGCCGCCAAACTCCTCGCCAGCGCCCGGTCCGCCCACCAGACGAGCCCATGGCTCACCGGCGACCTCGTCTCCGAAACCCGCGTCTCGCAACATATCCGCGGCTCGCTCCGCCTGGTGCTGGACATCCGCGCCTACGCCAGCGGCACGATCGCCGCCGATGTGCAGCTCGACAACGACATCGCGATGAGCCCGAAGGGGGGTGCCGAAACCTACGGCATCACGATCGCCCAGAACGGCAAACCGGTCTTCGCGGTGCCCCGCATCCACCAGTTCCAGTATCAGGACTGGCACACCATCATCCGCTCCGGGGGCCGGGTGCCAATCAACGTGGTCCACGACATCGCCGCGATGGAACGCACCGGCATCATCCCCGCCTACGATCTCGGCATCGGCATCCCACGCGCCGACCTCCTCCGCGAACTCAAGGATGTCAGCGCCCCCGGCTGGGATGCCCCGCTCGCGGTCAATGGTGTCACCCAATACATGCCGATGGTCGGTGGCCGTGGCAGTATCGGCCCGACCACCGCCGCCAACGCGGTCTGGCTTATCACCCAGAACCCGGTCGCCGCCGAATACGCCATCGGTCAGGCGGATGCCTCAGGCGCGGTCCCCTGGCATTTCTTCGACGAAAAGACCGGCGCTTTCGTCACCACCGCCGATTACCCCAATCTCTGGACCGACGGTCGCGGCGGCCCGCATTCCTATACCACCGGCCTTACCCAGCAGGTCGACCCCAAAACCGGCTGGCACCCCGATGTCGCCCACGAACCCGACCTCGCCTTCATCCCCTATCTCCTCACCGGCCGGCGCTATTATCTCGACCAGCAGAACGCCGAGGCCGATTACTCCGAAGTCGGCCAATGGCCCGCACCGCAGGCGCGCAACGGAGGCGAAGGCATCATCGTCGGCCCCGGCGAACAGGTCCGCGGCGCTGCCTGGAGCCTGCGCGAAGTCGCCGACGCAGCCTATATCGACCCCGACGGTTCACCGATGCGCCATTATTTCCAGACCATGATCGCCAACAACATGGCCTATCTGAAACGCAACATCCCCGCCTGGACCAAAAAACAGGGCCAGCCCTACGGTTACATCGTCGGCACCTACGGCAGCGGCACCGTCGCCATGGCGCCCTGGCAGCAGGATTACTTCGCGACCACCATGGCCACCATGGTCCGCCAGCACGTGCATGGGGCCAAAGCCGTGATGCTCTGGGAAAACCACTTCCTCGCCGGCAGCGTCCTGACCAACACACCCGGCTACAACCGCCGCAACGGCATCGCCTACAATCTCTTCA
>JAQTXO010000328.1 GCA_028688765.1 Acidiphilium sp.
CGGCAACAGCGCCGCCGCGCGCACCGACTGGAGCAAGGACAAATCGCTCGACGCCTGGCTGATCTGGAACATCTGGCAGGTCGCCAATCCCGGCCTTGCCACCACCGTGCCGATCGCACCCCGATACGCGATTTATCGCGATGCCGGAATCGCTCTGACCCATGCCGGCGAAGCGCGCCCCATGGTCAGGCAATTCGCGGCATTTCTCGCCTCGGCAAAAGGAAAGGCGATTTTCACGAAATGGGGCTGGCAGTAACTCGGCTACCCGTCCCACCCATCACCCGGCACCGCGCCGGACCCGATTTCACCCCGGGGCAACCTCGCCCCATCGCAAAGGACACCCGATGAAACCAATCCTCCTGCTCGGCATCGCCGCCGCCGTCATGGTATCGGCCACCGCCATCGCCGCGCCCACGCCGGTCCGCCTGCGCGGGACCATCACCGCGATCAGCGCCGACAGCCTCACCCTCAAAACCGGCAGCGGCAAGACCGAAACCGTCGCTATCGGGGCCGGCACCCACTACCTCAAGGTCGAGAAATCCTCGCTCGCCATGGTCGACAAGAACAGCTTCATCGGCACGGCGACCAAAACCGTCGGCCATCAGATGATCGCCCTCGAAGTGGTGATCTTCCCGAATTCGATGCGCGGCACCGGCGAAGGCCACTACGCCTGGGACAAAATCCCCGACACCACGCTCGATGGGGCGGCGAAAACATCGAGCACCATGACCAACGGCAACGTCGCCGCCGTCTCGGGCGCCGGCAGCAAGGTCGCCAGCACCATGACCGACGGCAATGTCGCCGCGACCAGATCGGGCGACGGGGTCAAGCGCCTCACGGTCACCTACAAGGGTGGCCAGCAGACCATCATCGTCCCGCCGACCGCGCCGATCGTGAAGTTCCGCCCCGGCGTGAAGGCCGATGCCACCGATGGCTCGCACGTGTTCATCAAGGCCGGCGAGACCGATGGTAAAATCACCGCCGATGTCGTCGCCGTCGGCGTCGATGGCGTCGTGCCGCCGATGTGAGGAGAGCCGGATGCGTCCGCTTCGATCCGCGCGACCGGCGCATCCGGTCCCGATCCGCATCATGCACTGGATCGGCGTCTACGCGATCGGCTGCATGATGTTCAGCGGCTGGGAAATCTACGATGCCTCGCCCAGCCTGCCGTTCCTGTTCCCGCAATGGGCCGGTCTCGGCGGCTGGCTCGGCGGCGCGCTGGCCTGGCACCTGAGCGCGATGTGGCTGCTCTTCGCCGATGGGCTGGCCTATCTCGCCTACGGCATCGCCACCGGCCATTTCCGCCGCGACCTTGCCCCACCCCATCCGCGCGAGGTCGGGCGCGATCTCGGCGCCGCACTTCGCTTCGCCCTGCCGCACCGGATCGGCCACTACAATGCGGTGCAGCGCCTGCTCTATGCCGGGATCATCGTCGTCATCACTTTCGCGGTCGCCACCGGGCTCGCGATCTGGAAGCCGGTTCAGCTCGGCTGGCTTACCGGGCTGTTCGGCGGCTACCCGATCGCGCGCGGCATCCACCTCGCCATGATGGGCCTGATCGCGACCTTCGTGGTGATCCATGTCACGCTAGTGGCGTTCTACCCGCGCACCCTGGTCTCGATGATCGCGAACACCAGGGCCTATCCGGAAACCACGCCATGAGCCCGAAACCCCCGATCGTGCGGCACGATGATCTGAAACCCGGGTTCGCCCGCCTCCGCCGTCGCGGCCTGTTGCGCGGCGGCTTCTCCCTCGGCGCGCTCACCCTGCTCACCGGTTGCGACCTCTCGACCCATTCCGGCGTCGATGCCGCCCTCGAAGCGATGCTCCGTTTCGACGACCGTATCCAGGAAGCCCTGTTCGATAAATCGCGGCTGGCGGAAACCTATCCGGCGAGCGCGATCACCCATCCGTTCCGTTTCAACGCCTATTACCCGGAATGGCAGGTCCGAATCGTCGATCCCGCAACCTGGCGCCTCGGCGTGAGCGGGCTGGTGCGCGAAACCCGCGCCTGGAGCGTCGCAGATCTGCGCGCCCTGCCGCAGCAGAGCCAGATCACCCGCCACATCTGCATCGAGGGCTGGAGCCAGA
The DNA here is from genome assembly GCA_028688765.1 of Acidiphilium sp. Classification (GTDB taxonomy): domain Bacteria; phylum Pseudomonadota; class Alphaproteobacteria; order Acetobacterales; family Acetobacteraceae; genus Acidiphilium; species Acidiphilium acidophilum. The sequence continues at coordinate 2,092 of JAQTXO010000328.1, forward strand.
TCGGCCAATGGTCCGGCGTTCCGCTCCATGTCTTTCTCAAGCGCATCGGCGCCGATCTGCGGGCGAAATATGTCAGCTTCACCTGCTTCGATGGCTATTCCACCAGCATCGACATGCCGAGCGCCCTGCAATCGCAGACCATTCTGGCCCTCGATTTCGAGAGCAGGCCGCTCACCCCGGAATGGGGCGCGCCCTTGCGCCTGCGTATCCCGACCAAGCTCGGCTACAAAAGTGCGAAAAACCTGCAATCCATCGCGGTGACCAACAAATACCCCGGTGGATACTGGGAAAATCAGGGTTACGACTGGTTCGCCGGCGTCTAGGCTTCAAGCCCCGCCGCCCGGCTTGCTCTCACCCGATTTTGCATGGCGCGTAATCATTTGTGACGCGACGCCGCCATGATTCCGGCATGATTCGATACCAGATACATCGGGTCAAACCGGAATCCCCGCCATGCATCATCGTTCCCTGATCGAGATCGCCTTCGCCGCCATGGGCATCACCTATGAGGGCACCGGCCCCGGCACGGTGAAGCAACCGCAGCGCGAGCCCGGTCCCGTCCCGATCGACGATGACGAGGACTGGATGGGTTCGCTCGCGATCGGCCCCGATGATGGCCAGAATGGCGATGGCGTGGCGTGAGCCGCGCCCGGGCCACTCCCTGGCTGTCGGGGCTTGCGATAGTTCTGGTCGCCCTGCTCGCGCGGCTGCACGGGCTGGGGTTCAAACCGTTCTGGCTCGATGAGGTTTTCACGGTCCACCGCGCCTCCCGTCCGCTCGCCGGGGTCATCGCCCACTCGCTCGCGCATCACCACACGCCGGTTTTTTTCCTGATCGAACATGCCGTCATCGCTCTCAGCGGCAGTGCAGGACCGTTCGCGCTCCGGCTGGTCCCCGCCATCTTCGGCGCGATCACGGCGGGCCTGGTTTTCGCCATCGCCTGGACGATCGGCGGCAGGGCAGGGGCCTGGCTCGCCGGACTGTTCATGGCCCTCGCCCCGCTTCAGGTCGGTTTCGCCCAGGAAGCGCGATCCTACACGATGATGACCGCCTTCATCCTGCTCGGCCTGTGGGGACTGATCCTGCTGGCGCGCAGCCCCGCGCGTCGTCCGCTCACCGGCTGGCTCGCCTATGCCGCCGGCACGCTGGGGGCGCTCTGGACCCTGGGCGATGCGCTCCCGTGGCTGATCGCCGCCAACCTCGCGATGGGCGTGGCGATTCTGCCCCGGGTGCCGGACCGAAGCCGGTTTCTGCTCCGGTGGGCCACGGTCCAGATCGGCATCATCGCAGCCGCCATCCCGGTCTATCTGGCAATCCTGCAGGCCGAGCACGACCACGTCATGCGCAGCTTCGGCTGGATTCCGCCTTTGTCATGGCGATCCGGCTGGGCCGATGCCGCGAGCCTTTACGGCATCCGCGACGCCACCATGGTGACGATGCGATTGCTCCCGACGCCGCTCGGCGCCGTCGCGATCCTCATGTTCGGTCTCGCCGGTCTCGGCTCATGGCATCTGCGCGACCGGGCCGCATCGCTCATCACCCTGGCCATTGCGTTCCTCGCTTTACCGGTCACGCTGGCGCTGGTCTCGCTGATCCACCCCGTGCTGCTGCCGCGCTATCTGCTCTGGAGCGCCGCACCCTTTTTCGTGCTCGCCGGCATCGGCATCGAAGCGTTCGGTCCTCGCCTGCGCACATCGCTCGCCGCCGCCGCAAGCATCCTGCTGGTGGTGAATTTGCTGCCCTATTACCATGCCGAAACCAAGCCGCGCTGGGATGAAGCCGCCACCATCCTCGCGCAGCGGATCGCGCCCGGCGACATGCTTCTGGTCAGCGATGGGGCCGCGCCGGCAATGCTCGCCTACGAAACCGCCGGCACCGCGGCTGACCATCCGCCCTGGCCGGCCACGAGGCATCTGCGCAAGGCGCAAGCCGCCCTTGCCGCCGGCCACCGGGTGTTCGCCGTCTACGGCCCGGCCGGGCAGGGCAAACCACCCGGCAAACGCGCCTTCTTTGCCAGGGTCGCCTCCATCGGCGGCACCGCCGCGCCGATCGAGGCGGGCGATGAAATCACCATCGAGCAAATCGATCCCGGCTCACGCGGCCTCGTCGCCTGCTCCAACGCCGATGCCGACCCCGCGACCTGCGATTAGGCGGATCAGCCGGTCACCGTCGTTCCGCCCCGCCACACCCGTTCGAACGGCAGCCGCCA
>JAQTXO010000329.1 GCA_028688765.1 Acidiphilium sp.
TGACGCGATGATCGAGGCAGGCCTATCGAAAGTCGAACTTGCGCGGCGCATGGGCAAGGATGAACGCGCGATCCGTCGCCTGCTCGACCCTTTGCACCGCAGCCACATCGGCGAGGTCGAGACCGCCTTGCGCGGGCTCGGCAAGCGGGTCGAGGTCTCGGTCATGCAAGCGGCGTGAATATCGCCGAACACCATCCGGCCGAAACTTTGGGTCCTTCCCTTGTCGATATCCTATGGAGGCATTTCGCTCCCGCGATGAATGGCTAGACGCAGACTCGCAAAAATCTGTCCGCAGTGTCCGCACTGTCACCACCATAGCCGCCTGCATCGCTCGATCGATTAAGCGAACATTACGCGCGCGTGCGCGCGCGTATTTCGTAGCAAATGCGGGAGCCACTGTTCTTACCACCGATCAGCGACTGATGAACCAACGCCGCCTTATCACGAGACCGTGATTACAGAGACTAAATGGCGCGCGCCGGGTCCGCTGGGGGTCCGCTAATTTTTCAGGGGTCCGACAAAATGGCGGAGATCGCCGCTAAGTCATTGAAAGGAATGGTGGGCGCACAAGGATTCGAACCTTGGACCCGCTGATTAAGAGTCAGCTGCTCTACCAACTGAGCTATGCGCCCATCCCGGCAACGGATCGATCCACCCGCTGCCTGCAAGGCCGTCTAGCAACATCGGGACCATCTGTGAAGCCCGCGGGTTGCTGCGCGGGGTCTTGATCAATCGGGCAATATGGCGAATTACATCATTTCAGGACGCGGCTGCGTCGCCCCATAGAGGACACAGGATCACGCATGGCAAAATCGTCACGGTTCGGAATGTCCGCCTGGATCGCCGCCGCAACGGTCGCGGTGGTCGCGGTCACGGTCGGCGCCAGCGCAGCCTATGGAACCGACGCCTATGTGCCGACGCCCGCACCAGCGCCGGGTTCCTATGCCGCGATGCCGAAGCCCGACACCACGGGAATGAACGCCCGGCAGATCGCTCAGGTGCAGCGTGGCGAATATCTCACCACCGCCGCCGATTGCATGCCGTGCCACATGGCGCCGGGGGCGAAACCGTTCGCGGGGGGCCTGTCGTTCGAGACCCCGTTCGGCGTGCTCTATTCTCCGAATATCTCCTCCAGCAAATCCGACGGCATCGGCAACTGGACCGACAAACAGTTCTGGAACGCCTTGCACAACGGTATTTCCCCGGGCTCATCCCTCGCGGTGTTCCCCCATTATCTCTACCCGGCGATGCCCTATACCTCCTACACCAAGCTCTCGAAGCCGGACGTTCTGGCGATCAAGGCCTATCTCGAAGCGATTCCGGCGGTGAACACGCCGAACGTCAAGAATGACATGAAGTTTCCGTTCAACATCCGCGCGATGCAGCTCGGCTGGCGGATCATGTTCTTCCGCGCCGGGCCGTTGCATATGAAGAAAACCTGGAGTCCGGCGGTGCGCAACGGCGCCTATATCGCCGAGGCGCTCGGCCATTGCAGCGAATGCCACTCCCCGCGCAACCTGCTCTTCGCGATCAAATCGGGCCACACCCTCGCCGGTGCGCCCATCCTCGGCGAGCCCTGGTACGCGCCCAATATCTCCGCCTCGAAACAATACGGCGTCGGCGATTGGAGCCAGAGCGAACTGGTGTCGTTCCTGCATGACGGCGGCAACATGCAGAAAGGTTCCGCTTACGGGCCGATGAAGGCGGTGGTCGATTACAGCCTCAGCCAGATCCCGAAATCGGACGTCGAGGATCTCGTCACCTATCTGCAGACCGCGACGCCGCCGCGCGAAACCCCGATGAAAAAAGTCACCGTGCCGGCAAGCGAGCTGGCAGCGGGCAAGACACTCTATGTCCAGAATTGCGCCGCCTGCCATCAGGCGGACGGCAAGGGTGTCGCCGACGTGTTCCCGAATCTGGCCGGCAACCAGTCAGTGTGGGACGGCCCGGCCAACAATACCATCGGCATCGTTCTCGGCGGCATGATCCCCTGGCACGCGAACGGCCCTGCAATGCCGGCATTCGGCGCGATCCTCGACGATCACCAGATCGCGCAGATCGCCAACTATGTCCGCACCGCCTGGGGAAATCCGGGTATGCCGGATGCCACCGCCGCCCAGGTCTACGGGTTCCGCAAATCCGCGCCGCCGCACAAGGTCGCCGTCGCCGATGGCGATTACCTCGATCTCTCGCCGATCGCCTCGGCGCAGGCGCGCAAGCTCGAATGCCCGTTGCGGCCCGATCCGCTGATCGACCCGACCGCAGCCGACATGAAAATCATGCAGGGCGCGACCGCGACGGATCTCGGCACCCGGACCGACAAGCTGATCGCGGCGGTGAAAAAATCGAACCCGCATCTGAGCGGCGTGCAGGTGAAGCAGTTCCTGCTGACCACCTATTGCCCGATCGTCGCGACCGACCCGTCGATCTCGGACAAAAAGACGGCGCTTAAGCAGTTCATGGCGCAATCGCAGGTGCAGGCGATGGCAGCCCCCCCGGCAAAATCGGGCGGCTGACCTGACCCTGACGATCGAGACCTTGCGGGGTGCGGCGATCCTGCCGCACCTCGCCACTCTGGCCACGTTGCGGATGGAGGTGTTTCGGGCATGGCCCTACCTCTATGAAGGCGATCTCCGCTACGAGCAGGATTACCTCGCCACCTACGCGGCGAGTGCCGGTGCCGCCGTGGTCGTCGCGCGCGAGGACGACACCATCGTCGGCGCATCCACCTGTCTGCCGCTGACGGATGAATCGGCTTCGATGCAAGGCGCGTTTCGCGCTGCGGGGTTCGATCCCGCCCGCGTGTGCTATTTCGGGGAATCGGTGCTGCGTCCCGCCTTTCGCGGTCAGGGAGCGGGTGTCGCATTCTTCGCCGCGCGCGAAGCCCATGCCCGAAGCCTGCCGGGCGTCACGATGGCCGCCTTCTGCGCCGTGATCCGGTCCGCCGACGATCCTCGCCGCCCCGCCGATGCCGGCACGCTGGAGCCGTTCTGGCATCACCGCGGGTTCGCCCCGCAGCCGGGCCTGATCTGCACAATGGCCTGGCGCGAGATCGGCGGGACACAGGAGGTGGAAAACCGGCTGCAAGTCTGGCTGAAATCGCTATAAGCGAGGCCATGATCACAGTCGCGCTATCGCCGTTCGCCATCCTCCGGCCCCACGGCTTCGATGATTTCATGGCGCGGATCGATGAGGTGATGGCCCAGGCCCGGGCGCAGGGCGCCGACCTCGTCGTCCTGCCGGAATACGCGAGCATGGCCCTCGCAGGAGCGTATTGCGATGTCCCGGATGTCGCAGCCGAGCTCGAAGCCGTGGTCAGCCGGGCCGACCAGCTGATCGCCGCATACCGCACACTGGCCCGCGCCCATGGATTGATGCTTCTGGCGGGAACCGTGCCGATGCGCGGGACCGATGGCCGGACCCGCAACCGCGCCCCGCTGATCGACGGCCAGGGCCGGATCGGATTTCAGGACAAGAGCGTCATGACCCGCTTCGAGTCCGAACGCTGGGGCATCGTCCCGGGGCAACCGCCCTGTGTGTTCGAGACCGGGTGGGGTCGTCTCGGCATCTCGATCTGTTACGATTCCGAGTTCCCCGCACTCACCCGCGCGCAGGTGCTGGCGGGCGCCGAGATCATCCTGATCCCCGCCTGCACCGATACGCAACACGGGTTCAACCGGGTGCGGCTTTCGGCGCGCGCGCGGGCGCTGGAGAATCAGTGCTTCACCGCCGTCGCCCCCACCACCGGGATCGCGCCATGGTCGGCCACGCTCGATGAAAACCGGGGCCACGCCTGTGCGTTCGGCCCGGTCGATCGCGGATTCGCCGATGACGGCGTCATCGGCTCCGGCGCGCCGGATGACCCCGCTCTGCTGCTGGTGCCGCTCGATCGGGCACGCCTCGCCACCTTGCGCAACGACCCGGCGGTACGCAACCGCGACGACTGGCCGGACCATCACCCCCCCGCACGCACCGTGTCCCTGGCATGACGCGGATCTACCTCGTCGCCGGCGAAGCCAGCGGCGATGTGCTGGGCGCACGCCTGATCGAAGCGCTGCGGCGCCAACGCGACGATCTCGAATTCATCGGCATCGGCGGCGCGCGCATGGCCGAACAGGGGCTGGCATCCCTGTTCCCGATGCAGGATCTGGCAGTGATGGGGCTTGCGGAAATCCTGCCGCGCGTGATGAAGCTGCGTCAGCGGCTGGCCCAGGCCGTCGCCGATGTATCGGCGCGCAAGCCGGATATTCTCATCACGATCGACAGTCCCGGCTTCACCCT
>JAQTXO010000330.1 GCA_028688765.1 Acidiphilium sp.
CAAATCCTGATCGTCAGGCTGGAGTTCCGCGAACGGGGTCCCGAATGCCGATTGCGCCTCGGCGTCCAGCGCCGCAAGGCCCCGCCGCCACGCCTCCCGATCATATGGAAGGCTGCCCTGGCGAAACCCCTGCGTCGCGTTCTCGAACAGCGTCGCATCGAGCAGCGCCGCCACCGGAACCGGGGGCCGGTCCGCAGGTTGCGGCAGAATCCGCGCGCACACCGCCTTCAGCGTCTCCCATTCCGTCCCCGAACAGAAACGCGGCTCGCGTGGCGTCGCCAGCCGACGGTCCACCACCAGCCGGGTCGCCCGATCCCACGACATGGTCTGGCGCTTGTCGAGCACGTCGTAGCCCGGGTAGCGTTCGGGCGCCGGAGCGCTCATGAATGGTCTCCCGGCAGCACCTTCGCGAAGGCCTGCCGCACGGTTCCCTTCAGCACGCTGGCGAGTTCGGGCTCCCGCGGCAGCATCGACATATAGTTCCGCGCATCCTTCAGCGTGATATGGGGCGGCAGCGGCGGCACATTCGGATCGGTATAGGCTTCAAGAATGACCGGGCGATCAGCGGACAAGGCCTCGTCCCACGCCGCCGCCACCCGATCGGGGTGATCGACGAATATCCCCTTCAGCCCGAGCAACTCGGCATATTTGTGATACGGCACATCCGGAATGCTCTGGGTCGATTCAGTCTTGCCTTCGCCCAATTGCACCCGCTCCTCCCAGGTGACCTGATTGAGATCGCGGTTGTTCAGCACCAGCACGATCAGATGCGGGTTGGCCCATTCGCGCCAGTATTTCGCGATGGTGATCATGACGTTCATGCCGTTCATCTGCATCGCCCCGTCGCCCATGAAGGCAATCACGGTGCGATCGGGAAAAGCGAACTTGCCGGCCACCGCGTAAGGGGTGCCGGCACCGAGCGAGGCCAGCCCGCCGGACAGCGACGCCTTCATCCCGCGCCGGATCTTCAGATCCCGCGCATACCAGTTCGCGACCGACCCGGAATCGGCGGTCAGAATGCACTTTTCCGGCAGCTTTGGCGAAAGCTCCCAGAACACCCGCTGCGGGTTGAGCGGTTCGGCAGGCTGCATCGCCCGGGCTTCGAGCGTCTTCCACCACTCCGCCACGTTCTTCTCGATGGTCGCGCGCCAATCGCTGTTGGTGTTCTGCTCCAGCATCGGCAGAAGCTTGCGCAGGGTCGAGGCGGCGTCCCCGACGATATTCACCTCCATCGGATAGCGCAGGCTGAGATTCCGCCCGTCGATATCGATCTGAACGCCACGGGCATCGCCCGGTTTCGGCAGAAACTCGGAATAGGGAAAGCACGACCCGATCACGAAAAACGTATCGCAGTTCTTCAGCATGTCCCAGCTCGGCTTGGTCCCGAGCAATCCGAGCGAGCCGGTCACGTAGGCCAGATCGTCGGGCACGGCGGCCTTGCCGAGCAGGGCCTTGGCGATCCCGGCATTGAGCCGCTCGGCGATGGCGATCACCTCGTCGGTCGCATTCAGCGCCCCCGCGCCGACCAGAAGCGCCACCTTCTTCCCGGCATTGAGCACGGCAGCCGCTTTGTGCAGCACGTCATCGTCCGGCGTCATCGCCGGCCCGGCATACCCGATCCCGGTATGCGTCGCGCCATGCGCCATCGGCGGATCTTCATAGGCAAGTTCCTGAAGGTCGTTCGGCACGATGACGGTAGTGACCACCCGCAGCGTCTGGGCAATCCGAACCGCGCGGTCGATCAGGTGCCTGACCTGGCCCGGCAGCGTCGCGGTCATGACGTAATCGCCCGCCACATCCTTGAACAGGTTCTGCAGATCGACTTCCTGCTGGTAGCTGGCCCCGAGCGACATCCGCGATTGCTGGCCGACAATGGCGACCACCGGCATGTGGTCCAGCTTGGCATCGTAGAGCCCGTTCAGCAGATGGATCGCACCGGGACCGGAAGTGGCGTAGCACAGCCCGACCTCGCCGGTGAACTTGGCATGGGCCGAGGCCATGAAGGCGGCCATCTCCTCGTGGCGCACCTGAACGTAATTCATGAACTTCGCCTGCTCCAGCGCGACATCGAGCCCGCCGACGCCATCGCCCGGGTAGCCATAGACCCGCGAGAGCCCCCACTCCGAAAGGCGCTTCCAGATGAAGTCAGAGACGTTCTGTGCCATGATCAAAATCCTTGTGAGCGAAGGGTGGAACGAATTCAGTCGTCGGGGTGATCGCGCAGGAGGCCGAGGGCGGCGAGCGCCGCGAAAGCCAGTCCGGTAAAACTCGGCGGGGCCGGAATCGGCGGTCCATCGACCATGTTCTGCCGCCAGTTGCGCCAGCCCCCCATCGCCCGGGACACGCCATAAATATGAAATCCGGCACCGGCCAAACCCATCACCGCCGTGGCCCGGACCCAGAACCGCGTGAACCGGCGGGGATGACGCGACGGCCCGAGCGCCGCATTCGCCATCAACGCCGCCGCGACCGGCGGCAGGCTGACCGGCAGATACATGAACGGATTCTGGAATGCGCCGCGAAAATGCAGCAGCCCGGCCTCGCCGGTCGTCCCGAGCAGCCCCGCCGCCGAGGCAAGCCCGACCACGCGGCCCGCACTCATGCCGAGCAGCGTGGGGTCGCGATGAGCCGGCGTGTCGCGCACCCGCTCGGCCAGCAATCCCATCAACCCCGAGAGCCCGATCGCCGCCGGCGCGCCGATCGGCCCGGAATAAAACATGTTCTGCCAGGACAGGCCGCCCGGCTTCTTGAGGGCGTTGTAAAAATGAAACCCGGTTCCCACCAGCCCGGTCGCTCCGGCCAGCGCGAAGGTCGCGTGACGCAGGCGATGCGCGCGGGGGCTTTTATCCGACAGGCCATGCGTGCTCGCGAGCAGCGACAGCGTCGAGGTGATCAGCGGCGTATACATCGCCTTGTTGTGAAAGCCGCCCCGGTAATGCTCGTTCGCGCTGTCGAGCAATACCGAGAGGGCGAGCAGCCCGGAACTCCTGTTCAACCGGTGCGCCGCCTCCACCGTGGCCCGCTTGCCCGGATCTTCACCACGCGGAGCCAGCACGCGAACCCGTTGTTTGCGTATCGGGGGTTTGCGTATCGGTGGCTTGCCTACAGGAGGCGTGCGGCGCGTGGCCGCCTTCGAACTAGACAGCATAGCGTTGAGCATCCTTCTCCTTGAGCATCAGCCCGTGGCCCGGCCGCGACAGATCGGGCCTGATTTTGCCGCCCCGGGCCTGTGGCGTCCCGTCGAACAGCATGGCTTCGATCCGCACGTGATCATGAAACCATTCGAGGTTGCGAAAGCGCGGCGCGGCGCACACCACATGAAGGTGAGCCGCCGGCGCGCAATGCGCCGACACATCGACATGAAACGCTTCGCACAACGCAGCCGACTGCAAAAACCCCGAAATCCCGCCGCACCTCGTGAGGTCGATCTGCTGAACATCGGTCGCCCCGGCCTGCAGCATCATCCGGGTGTCATCGGCGGTGAACGAATATTCGCCCGCCGCGACATCGATGGCCGGACCCACATGATCCCGCACGAATGCCATCCCCGCGAGATCGTCGGACGAGACCGGTTCCTCGAACCACGAGATGCCGAAGGCCTCAAGGTCCCTCGCCATGCGCAGCGCCCCGCGCGGCGAAAACGCTCCGTTGGCATCGACGTAGAGTGCCGCATCGCCGATCGCGGCGCGCGCCGTCGCGACCCGATGCGGATCACGCCGGGGCTCGCTGCCGATCTTCATCTTCACCGCATCGCACCCGGCATCCGCCACCCATCCGGAAAGCTGGGCGGCCAGCGTGGCGTCGTCATAGGTCGTGAAACCACCGCTGCCGTAAACAATCGCCTCGTCACGGCGGCGTCCGATCAAATCGACGAGAGGAAGGTCCAGCAGCTTCGCCTTGAGGTCCCACAACGCGATATCGACCGCCGAAATGGCACAGGCGGCAATCCCGCTGCGCCCCAGATTGCGGACTTCACGCCAGAGCGCCGCCGCTGCATCCTGCGGCGCGCAGGCATCCCGCCCCACGATATGATCCGCAAGCTTGTCGTTGATGATCGTGGCGACCACCGGATCGGCATAGGTGTAACCCATCCCCGACCCCCCGCCAGCCCTTGCCTCTGCGACAATCATCGTGGTCGAGGACCATGAAAGTGTGCCGTCTGCCTCGGGCTGGTCGGTCGGAACCGTAAAGGCGCGCGCGCGCAGCGACCCGATTTTCTCCCCACCCCGCCGGTTCTGATCGCTC
>JAQTXO010000331.1 GCA_028688765.1 Acidiphilium sp.
TCATCTGCACCACCTCATCGAGCGCGGTGCGGTGCTCGTAAGGCCCGGGCAGAAATCCCTTCAGCGAACAATAGATCAACCGTGGGTTGGCCGCCGCGCAGGCCGCATAGCCGAGACCGAGCTTGTCCAGCGCCCCCGGCCTGAAATTCTCGGTCAGAACATCCGCCCGCCCGATCAACCGGCGCGCCACCCCGATCCCCGCATCGGACTTCAGATCGAGCATGACACTGCGCTTGTTCCGGCTCGCCATGGTGAAAAAACCGATGCCCGAGCCGGTCAGCCGCCTTGTGTTATCACCCGCCGGGGTCGGCTCGATCTTCACCACATCGGCACCGAGATCACCCAGAATAAGCCCGGTGGTCGGCCCCATCACCATATGGGCGAACTCGACGACGCGGAGCCCCGCAAGCGGCGTGGCGCTCATGCCGCGCGCTGGAACGTCCGGGGAATCCCGGCCCTGGCGACCTGACCGTGCATCGCCTCGCCCGGCAGCCCCGCATGAAGCAGGGCGCGGGCCGCGATCAGCCCGTCGAGATCGATCCCGGTGGCAAACCCCATGCTTTCGAGCATGAACACCAGATCCTCGGTGACGATATTGCCCGAAGCCCCCGGCGCGAACGGGCAACCGCCCAGCCCGGCCAGCGCCGAATCGAAGTCGCGAATTCCCTCTTCCAGCCCCGCCAGCGCATTGGCGATCCCCAGCCCCATCGTGTCGTGCAGATGCAGCCCGACCAGCGCCGGCCCAATCTCCGCCCGCACCGCCCGCACCACCGATCTGATCTGCGCCGGATTGGCATACCCCACGGTATCGGCCAGCCCGATCTGCCTCACCCCCGCCGCCGCCAGCGCCGCCGCGATCCGCACCACCTCATCCTCCGGCACCACCCCGTCGATCGAGCAGCCGAACGCGGTCGAGCACGCAACCTCCAGCTCCACCTGCGGCGCATGCGCGCGCATCCAGTCCACGATCGCACCCACCACGGCGACCTGCTCATCCGGCGTGCGGTTCAAATTGGCCCGCGAATGCCCCGCACTCACCGAAACCGGCACACTGACCCGATGCGCCCCCGCGTCCACCGCCGCCTCCGCCCCCCGCAAATTCGGCGCCAGCGCAACCACGGTCAGCCCCGGCAAAGTGCGCGCAAAGCGAACCACCGCCCCGGTATCCGCCATCTGCGGGATCAGCCGGGCCGGCACGAAGCTCCCCACCTCGATCTCGCGCACCCCGGCAGCGGCGAGCCCTGCAATCCACGCGCATTTCGCCTCGGTCGCCATAATCGACTTCGCCATCTGAAGCCCATCGCGCGGACCGACTTCGCAGATCGTGACCATCTCGCTCATCCCCCCAATCTGCCCCGGCCCGCGGACCGGGGCAAGCCGGTAATGGCGGCGGGCACCATGATGGTCCCGGTTTGGCAGCCCGCCCCGCCAATGCTAAAGCGCGGCGCATGACCGCCGTCACCGCCACCACGCCCGCCAGCGAAGCGAGCAGCCGCACCCTCGTCCTCGCTTTGCCGAAAGGCCGCATCCTGGCCGAATGCGCGCCCCTGCTCGCCCGCGCCGGCATCGTCCCCGAAGCCGACTACACCGATGAAAACAGCCGCCGCCTGCGCTTTCACACCAGTGCGCCGGATCTCGACATCATCCGCGTCCGCAGCTTCGATGTCGCCACCTTCGTTGCCTTCGGCGCGGCGGATATCGGCATCTGCGGCGGCGACGTCCTGGGCGAGTTCGATTATCCCGAAATCTACGCCCCGCTCGACCTCGGCATCGGCGCCTGCCGGATCGCGGTGGCCGAACCCGCCGATGAAGCGGGCACCACCGATTTCGCCCGCCTCTCGCGGGTCCGCGTCGCCAGCAAATACCCCAACACCACCCGCCGGCATTTCGCGGCGCGCGGCATCCAGGCCGAAATCGTCGCCCTCAACGGCGCGATGGAACTCGCCCCCGGCCTCGGCCTCTCGCGCCTGATCGTCGATCTGGTCCAGACCGGCTCGACCCTGATCGCCAACGGGCTGGTCGAAACCGAGGTGATCGCGCATGTCACCTCGCGGCTGATCGTCAACCGCACCGCGCTCAAAACCCGCCCCGAAGCCATCTCCGGCTGGATCGCCCGGTTCCGCACCGCCCTCGCCGCCACCGTCCCCGCCGCCACATGATTAACCGCCTCGCCACCAGCGATCCCGATTTCGCCCGATCCCTCGCCGCGCTGATCGCGGATCGTGCCACCGCAACCGATGTCGCCGCCCCGGTCGCCGCCATCATCGCCCGCGTCCGCGCCGAAGGCGATGCCGCCCTGCTCGACCTCACCGCCCGGTTCGACCGTTTCCCGATCACCCTCGATCAGCTCGCGGTCACCCCTGCCGAAACCGCCGCGGCCCTCGCCGCCATCCCCGCCGCTCAGCGTGACGCGATCGATCTCGCCGCCCGCCGGATCGAGGCGTTCCACCGCGCCCAACTGCCGCGCGATTTTTCCTACTCCGACGATCAGGGCGTCACCCTCGGCCTGCGCTGGGGCGCGCTCGATGCCGTCGGCCTCTACGTCCCCGGCGGCAAGGCATCCTATCCGTCCTCGGTGCTGATGAACGCCATCCCGGCCCGCGTCGCCGGCGTCGCCCGCATCGCCATGGTCGTCCCCACGCCGGACGGCGTCATGAACGATCTGGTGCTCGCCGCCGCCCACCGCGCCGGCATCACCGAAATCTACCGGATCGGCGGCGCCCAGGCGGTTGCCGCTCTCGCCTGGGGCACCGCCAGCATCGCGCCGGTCGATCGCATCGTCGGCCCCGGCAACGCCTATGTCGCGGAAGCCAAGCGCCAGGTGTTCGGCCGCGTCGGCATCGATTCGATCGCCGGCCCCTCCGAGGTGCTGATCATCGCGGATGCCAATAACGACCCCCACCACATCGCGCTCGACCTGATCGCCCAGGCCGAACACGCCGAAGACAGCCAGTCGATCCTGGTGACCGACAGTCCCGCCCTCGCCGAAGCCGTCGCCGCCGCACTGGCCTCGGCACTGCAAACCCTGCCGCGCGCCGCCATCGCCGCCGCCTCCCTCGCGGCCCACGGCGCGATCATCGAGGTCGCCGACCGTGCCGAAGCCATCGCGCTCGCCAACCGCATCGCACCCGAACATCTCCAGATCATGACCGCCGATCCCGAAGGCGATTTCGCGGCCATCCGCCACGCCGGATCGGCGTTCCTCGGCCGCTTCGCCCCCACCGCGATCGGCGATTACGCCGCCGGCCCCAACCACGTCCTGCCCACCGCCGGCACCGCGCGCTTCTCCTCGGGACTATCGGTGTTCGATGTCCTCAAGCGCACCACAACCACGTCGCTCACCCCCGCTGCCCTCGCCGCGATCGGCCCGGCGGCAGTAACCCTCGCCGAAGCCGAACATCTCGAAGGTCACGGGCGATCGATCACGGCAAGACTGGCCTGAACACTGGCGCAACCTTCACACCAGCCGCATCTGCCGCACCGCCGCCCCGATGAATCCCGCGAATAACGGATGAGGGTCGAACGGCTTTGATTTGAGTTCAGGATGATACTGCACCCCGATAAACCAGGGATGATCGGGATATTCCACGATTTCAGGCAGAATCCCGTCAGGCGACAGTCCCGAAAACTTGAGCCCCGCCGCTTCGAGCGTCTCGCGGTAATGGATATTCACCTCATAGCGATGGCGATGCCGCTCCTCGATCGTCACGTTATCCCCATACACGGAACGAACCAGGCTGCCCGCCGCCAGCGTCGCGGGAAACGCCCCGAGCCGCATGGTCCCGCCCAGATCGCCCTCGGCGGCCCGCCGCTCGATCTCATTGCCGCGCGCCCATTCGGTCAACAGGCCGACCACCGGGGTCTCGCAGGGACCGAACTCGGTCGATGACGCCAGCTTCAGATCGGCAAGGTTGCGGGCCGCCTCGATCACCGCCATCTGCATGCCGAAGCAGATGCCGAGAAACGGCACCAGCCGTTCGCGGGCAAAGCGCACCGCCTCGATCTTGCCCTCGGTACCGCGCTCGCCAAACCCGCCCGGCACCAGAATCCCATGCACCCCATCGAGCCGCGAAACCGCGCCGGGACGCTCGAAAATCTCGGAATCGACCCAGTCCAGCCTGACCCTGACCCGGTTAGCGATCCCGCCATGGGCCAGGGCTTCCGCGAGCGATTTATAACTGTCGAGCAGGTTGGTATATTTTCCAACCACGGCAATCGTCACCTCGCC
>JAQTXO010000332.1 GCA_028688765.1 Acidiphilium sp.
TCGGATTTTTTTAAGAGTGTAAGATGCTGATATTATGCGGTTTATTCGAGGCACTGCTAAATATGGGTTAAGGGAAACTGACAGCTGTGCGCGTCATTCGCCGCAAACTGGCGGCTTTCAACGCTTTTCCCCCCTCAGAGGAGAGCGAAATTCCTTGATGGTGTTCTCGACGAAATCCTCCAGGAGCGGGTTGTCTCCAGTCGGAACCAGCGCAGACACCGAGGCGTTAAACGAAAAATGAGTAACTTCCCCCTCGTTCCCCGGCCACGAACGCCCATGCCGCCGATAAACGTCGCTAAAACTATTCAGATCATTAAGTGAACAGTATTGAGATTAGCGGACCGGAATCGTGCGTATCGCGCGTCGTGGAATTATTCGAGGGTTATCGCCCCAAGGTGCCATCCGACTGTTACCAGCAATGAATCATTTTCTGCCGACTAAACGACACGCACTGCGGGCGGCAGCATGGTTCTGTCCTCCCAGAAAGCGTCTTTCTCAAAGCGAACAAAGATATCCGGCGGTAGGATGGTCGACCTTTCTCGGGGTCGCACTCTTGTGCCAACATGATGGAGGCCAGGCGTACCGAGTCGGATGTCAAAATCGATCATATCATAACAAGGTTCAACATGATCGGGATCGTGTTTGAATACGGGCTCCGAGATCGTGTTGTAAATCGCCGTGAGAACGCCCACCGGATCGGTAACGAGGCTTTCGTAACGTACCAGTAATAGCCGATCCGCCTGCGCGCCATAGACTGCCTCTCGGAGCGCGTTGAAGGCGTGGCCGACCATTCCAGTTGTCGAACCCATAGCCGCAGTTCGGGAGTAAACCGTACCGCCGGAATCATAGCCGAATATGCCCGAGAGCTCGAACGAATTTCTACGCACCAGAGTTTCGATGCTATCCATGATCCAGGCTAGGTTTCGAACGCAACAAACTATCCGTGCTTCAGGAAAAAGCCTAGTCAGCGCCGGCAGTTTGCTGGTCCAATCGCGGTTGGTATCAAAAATGACTGCGCCCGGCTTTGCATCCGCATAATAGGCGGAGAACACTCCACGGAGCAGGCGTTCACGGGTCTCGTCATTGATGAATACGCTACCTTCGTTACGCTGACTGGTCTCGCGGAGCATGGCATTAAACAGCGCGCTTACCGGACTGCTCATGCCGGAGACGATGCAGGGGTTCTGTCGAAGAAGCGCCGCAAGCAAGGTTGAACCGGATCGAGGCAAGCCCGAAATGAAATGCAGCCGGTTCTTCATTAATTAGGGCTGCGGCGCCGACGCTTGAGTAAGCTGAGGCCGAGCAGACCGGTCCCGAGTAGAGCGAGGGAGCTGGGTTCTGGAACCGGGACAGCACTCTGTGCGGCAATTATGACTTCGCCGTTGCCACCCCGTGTCGCGAGGTTGAAGAGAGGATTTGATCCAGCATCGAACGAGCCACCTCCACCACCGGATCCGGCGTTATTCCCGGTGCCGCCACCGGCCCCGCCGCTGTAGCCACCTCCACCACCGCCACTGGATCGACCTCCTCCCCCGCCGCCACCGAAGCCACCTGCGCCACCATAGGAGCCGTTTCCACCGGCGAGATTATTCAAAAATGATTTTCCGCCGCCACCGCCAGGATAGTAGCCATAATAGGAGGGAGTTGCGCCATTTCCTCGCAATCCTCCGCCGCCTCCCCCAAAGAAAGGACTGTAGAAGGATCCAGAACCCGCATATCCGCCGCTACCTAACGTGCCACCATAGTTACCACCATCTGATTGACCAGCAGTGCCGGACTGTCCGGGGCCGCCATTGCCGAAGTAACCGGCACCACCACCGCCACCAGCGACGAGCAGCGGGTTGCCAGTGGATGCCACGACGAAGCTACCGCCCCCCCCACCGCCACCATAATTACCTTTGACTTTCCCATAGCCTCCCACGGCAATCTGAAGCGTCTCGCCGCGGGTCAAGGCAAAATCACCACTCACTTCGGCCCCAAGGCCGCCCGAGTAGCCGCCATGATTGGCATCGTTGGTGTTATGGACATTGCCTCCTGCGGCCCCGAAAGCGGTAATTTCGTAACTGCCGGTGGTGGGCGCACTAAAGGTTTGGATCGCCCCCGTATAATTAAAGCTTTCGGAAAACGGCGTGGCACGTGCGATGCCGGCCGAAAGAGCCAGAGCGAGTAGCGATGTGCTGCCAAGCAAAATAAAGCGCATGACGATATTACTCCCAGGTTCTGTATGATGGGGGGCCAAAATGAAATCAAGAAGCTTGTCACTTCCGAATACGAAGCAAAGGGACCGCTATGCCAACGTCCGAATTACCCTTTATCTTGGTGGTTCCGGTGTCGACCGTGCCGGCCTCGACCGGGCGGGTGAGGGCGAACAGGGTGGTGCCAAGGAGACCGGCCAAGGCGGAGGTGGTAATCAGGCGTTTGATCGCCCGGGAATTTTCTGCAGTCATTTAAGTTCCTGGAGTCCTGATGCTTGATGACCGGAAGCAAATTTCATGCCGCACCACAATTCCATTTTTATTCAATCACATACCGAAATGGTATCGCCACCGGTGTAAAGAATCCTGACACCAAGTCCGGATCGGGGCCAGAGGATGTGATGATGGCGGCGGGCGGCAGCATGGCGGTCCGATCCGGCGGTCGCCCGGGTCGAGGTCTGGCTGTCCGTCGTAGAATTGTTGAATTATGGCAAGCGGGAGGACGTCACGGCACATCCGCCGGATAGTCCAGATGATAGGGCTGGGCGCAGGAGGTAGTCCGCAGGGGCACGGGACTGGTCAAGACGAGCCTCCACGATCTTGTGCGCCGTGCCAGACACGAAGGATGCGCACCATATCTCCCCCGGGATAAACTTCATAGACAATTAAATATGGACAAATCGCAACCAATTCCCGCGTGGCCATTGCCAAGCCCGGGCGACCCCGCTGCGGAAACATCGTCAGACTGTCGCCAGCGAGGACCAGCGCGCGCAGAAGATGAGCCGCCGCATGAGGATTGAGTGATTCCAGGTAGCAGATAATCGCATCACGGTCCGCTAAGGCACTCGGTCGCCATTCAACCCGCACTCGCTCAGGGACCAGCAATCTTCCGATTCAGCCGCTTGATCTCGCGCAACATCTTCGCGCGGACCTGATCATGTGGAACACTCGGTCGGGTATCAGCCCGTGCTTCAGCGACTGCCGCTTCAAGACGGCGTCGTTCAGCCTCAAGCTCCTGGTCGATTTGGGCAGCGGGTTGGTTCATCAGGCTAATTCCTCTAAATCAGAGTCTTCGTTCGCCGGCTGTCGATGTCAAGCGAAACCGCGTCCGTATGATGGTCTACCGGCTGGTTTGATACTCGCGGGCGAGCGCGGACACGGAAGTACCGGCATCGAGCCGGGCAACAATCTGTCGTTTCTGTTCTTCGTTCAGGCTTGCCGGTCGGCCGAGAGTCTTCCCCGTGTTGCGCGCGCGGCTCAATCCCGCCTGGGTACGCTCCACCAGAAGATCGCGTTCGAATTCGGCCGCGATCACCTGCATGGTCATCCGCCCGGCCGAGCTGGTCAGATCGACACTGCCCAGAGCGAGGCAGTGAACCCGAACGCCGATCGCAGCCAGCGCATCGACGGTGCTGCGAACATCCATGGCATTTCGACCCAGGCGATCGAGCTTGGTAACGACCAGAACGTCATCCGCTTCCAATCGATCGACCAGACGCCGGAAGGCAGGTCGCTGCATGGCCGGCGCACTGCCGGAAATGGTCTCGGTGATGGTCCGGCTCGACTGAACGGCGAAGCCAGCGGCCTTCACCTCGGCGACCTGGTTTTCGGTGGTCTGGCTGGTGGTGGAGACGCGGGTGTAGAGGAATGTACGGCCATGATGGCATCAACTCGTCCGAACTGGATGGCCGATAGTTACCTATCGCTAAACAACGTCAACCCTGTATTTTGGGCAGGGGTTTCCGGGTGCCTGAAAACGATCGATTCCTATCCTGCTGCGCCACATCCAGTCGGTTTTAGTCTGAAGCGCAACAAGCGATCACCTGGGTCGCAGTGGATGCTGCGGCGAGTTTCTCCTGCGCGATAAACCCGGTGAATGAATAGCCCGTCTATCCATGCGGCGGCTCCGGTTTTTTGGACAGGTGTTTAAGCTAAGGCTGGCCGGTCGAGAGAGGAGCCAGAGATGGGTGTGAAGAGGAAGCAGCACGGGGCGGAATTCAAAGCTCGTGTGGCGATGGCGGC
>JAQTXO010000333.1 GCA_028688765.1 Acidiphilium sp.
TCGTTGCCTTGCGCAGGCAACGAACGCGCCCCCCGCGAAAAGCACCCAGAAGGTCGAGACGGGGGACCGGAACGTGCGCCCGGACCCCCACACCAAGCCCGATTGAGTGGACTGCGGGCGGCTGCATTGCCGTCCCGCTGCTTGCCGCCTCAGGGGTGCAGGACGACCTTGACGCAACCATCCGCCTTCTCGCGGAAGGTTTTGTAGAGGGCGGGGCCTTCCGCGAGCGGGGCGCGGTGGGTGATGATGAACGACGGGTCGATCACGCCGCTTTCGACTTTTTCGAGCAGGGTCGGCAGGTAATGCTGCACCGGCGTCTGCGCCATCCGGAAGGTCAGGCCCCGATTGATCGCCGATCCCATCGGGACCTTGTCGAGGAACCCGCCATAGACGCCCACGATCGATACCGTTCCGAAATTCCGGCAACAATGGATGGCCTGGCGCAGCACATGGGGCCGGTCGGTGCCCATGAACGTGGCGACTTTCACGCGATCGACCACGGAATCGAACGAGGCAGTGGCGTTGGCCTCGGTGCCTACGGCGTCGATGCAGGAATCGGCGCCTCTCCCGTCGGTCAGGTCCTGGATCCGGTCGTAGATATCCTCCTGCTTGAAATCCAGCGTGATGGCCCCGGACTCCTTTGCCAGAGCCAGCCGCTCGGGGACGGTATCGATCGCGATCACCCGTTCGGCACCGAGCATGAACGCGCTTCGGATCGCGAACAGCCCCACCGGGCCGCATCCCCAGATCGCAACCGTGTCGCCTTCCTGGATGTTGCAGTTTTCAGCCGCCATGTAGCCGGTCGGAAAGATGTCGGAGAGGAAGAGCACCTGATCGTCCGTCAGATGATCGGGCACCTTGATCGGGCCGATATTGGCATACGGCACCCGGAGGTACTCGGCCTGACCACCGGCATATCCGCCCAGGATATGGGAATAGCCGAACAATCCGGCCGGCGAGTGGCCCCAGAGTTTTTCGGCGGTCCGGTGATTGGGGTTCGTGCGCTCGCACCCTGAATAGAAGCCGCGCTTGCAGAAAAAGCACTCCCCGCAGGAAATCGTGAAGGGAACCACGACCCGATCGCCGACTTTGAGGTTGGTGACCCCGCTGCCGACCTCGACGATCCGCCCCATCGTTTCATGGCCGAGCACATCGCCCGATTCCATGCCGGGGATCACCCCGTCGAAGATATGGAGGTCCGACCCGCAAATGGCGCAGGCGGTAACCTCCACGACGGCATCGAGCGGGTGCTCGATTTTCGGATCGGGGACGGTATCGCACCGAATGTCGTTTTTGCCGTGCCAGCACAATGCTTTCATGGGGTCCACCTGCGTTGGGAAATCTGGTTGATGGTCGGGTCATTTCTGCGAGGATGGCCGTTATCGGGTCAGGCCGCGCACCGTCTTCTGGGCATCGTCTTCCGGTATGAAAAACTACCCATCCGAACCGGGAGCGCTCATCTTGCGGTGCATCTCCGCCAGCCGGTCGTCCGGGATGATCTTCGCGGCGGCGACCTGCATCTTATTCTTCAAACCATAGATGACCTCGCCCTCGCCACGCATCAGCGCCTGGTATCCAGCCTCGGCGACGTCTGAGGGATCGTCTTTCGAGGCCTGTCCCACCTTGGTGTCCGCCATGTCCGCCCGGTCGAAGAACTCGGTATCGGTGGCACCGGGCAGAAGCGCGGTGACGGTGACGCCGCTATCTTTCAGCTCGTTGCGTATCGCAAATGAAAACGACTGCAGGAACGCCTTGCTCGCGTTGTAGACCGCATTGAAAGCGCCGGGCATCTCCGACGCGATCGAGGAGGTGATGAGGATGCGACCGTGCCCGGCGGCGCGCATCTGCCCGCCGACCCGGTGGATCAGGTCCAGCGTGCCGATGACGTTCGTCTCAACCACCTTCATCCAGTCCTGCCGGCTTTGGTCGAAGAAGCTTTTGCCATGGCCGATCCCCGCATTCGCCGCGAGCACGTCGACCGCGCGAGCGCTGCCGATCTTGCTGTGAAGTTCGGCGACGCCGTCCGCCGTCGAAAGGTCGACCTGAAGCGTCTCCAGCGTGCCGGTGCCGACGCCGCGAAGCTGCTCCGCCGCCTCGGACACGTGGGCGTCCGCCGCTATCAGGACATCGAAGCCATGGGCTAGGAATTGATGAGCCAGCGCGCGCCCGATGCCTGATGAACCGCCGGTAACGACCGCAAATTCAGATGAGCTGGTGGATGACATTGCGACCCTCGTTTTTACCTTCGGGAAAAACTTGGGGTGAATAGGGACAGTTCCTACGGGGCGAAGATCAATAATAGAAATTTAATTGGTTGCGATTTTGCAGTTTTATTTCGTTTTGATTGCTTGGCTTCCCGTCCCGTATCGTTCGCCTGGGCGATGTTAAGCCGGTTAACGGCTGATAAATGCGCGACAGGGATGGAACCATTAGCCAGATGTCATTATATGTTTTGCTTCAAGAAGGCCTGAGCCGGGGGAACCAATGGGCTGCCACCCGATTGCGACAAACACATGCGTTCCGCGCGCCATCGAACCAGCCAGTGCCCTCTGCGTGCCCGGCCCCTTCGACAGTGGTGAACTTCAAGACGCCCGCAGGACTGATCATGGCCGGTGAAAGCGACCGGTACGTCGTAGGCATCGGGGCATCCGCAGGCGGGATCGAGGCGTTTCGTCGCTTTTTCGAACATATGCCGGCCAGAACCGGGATGACGTTCATCGTCGTTCTGCATCTTCCAGCCGGCAGAACCAGCTTTCTGCCCGAGATTCTCAGCCGCTGGACCGATATGGACGTGATGCAGAGCACCGATCAGTGCGTGCTTCGACCGGACACGGTTTACCTTCCTCCACCCGGCGTCGTCGTTACCTACAAGGACGGGCGGTTGGCGCATCACAGCAAGCCGGCCGACTTCCGGGAAATGTCGCCGATTACAATTTTGTTCAATTCGCTCGCGGAGGGACTGGGCAACCGCGCGGTGGGTGTGGTTTTATCCGGTACCGGGAATGACGGTGCGTTGGGCCTCAAGGCGATCAAAGAGGAAGGTGGCCTCACGGTCGTTCAGAGCACCGAGACCGACCATCATCATCATGACGGCATGCCGTCGAGCGCAATCGCGACCGGCGCCGTCGATCTGATCCTGCCGGTCGAGCAGATTGCCGAACGTGTCTTGGCGATGATCAGATCCGGCGCTTCGGAGGGAGACCTTCCGGATATCCCCGCCAGAGAGCTCGAGGCGCCACGCCGGAAAATCTGCGAGATCATACGGCGCCAGACCGGGCACGATTTCAGCGGATACAAGGAAAACACCTTCATGCGCAGGGTTCAGCGCCGGATCCAGTTGTCCGGTGTGCCAACCCTGGAGGCTTTCATCGAAAAGCTGGAAAGCGACCGCAACGAAGTCATTCTGCTTTTCCATGATCTCCTGATCGGCGTCACCAGTTTTTTCCGTGACGAGGAGACATTCAGCAACCTCGGTCGATCCATCATCCCTTCGTTGTTCGATGCCAAGGGGGCGGGCACCACGATCAGAATATGGGTCGCGGGCTGTGCCACCGGCGAAGAGGCCTATTCCCTGGCCATTCTGCTCCAGGAGCAGGTAGAGCAGCGCGGCGCCGAAGCGCCTAAAATCCTGGTCCTGGCGACCGATATCGACGAAAACTCGATCATGACCGCCCGGGCCGGGCGCTATCCGAAGACGCTTCTCAAGGGGGTCAGCAGCGAACGGCTGGACCGGTATTTCGTCCACGGGGTCGACAACACCTACACTGTGGCGAAGTCGATCCGCGAGATCTGCACATTCTCGGTGCACAGCCTGACGCGCGATCCTCCGTTTTCGCGGGTCGATCTGGTGTCGTGCCGCAATCTGCTGATCTACCTCGACATCGAGCTTCAGAGTGCCGTCGTCCCGGCATTCCATTACGCATTGCGGCCCGGTGGCTACCTTCTGCTCGGAAGTTCCGAGACGATCAACCGCAACGAGGATCTGTTCAAGCCGGTCGATCGCAAACATCGCATCTTCATGAAGCTCGATGTTCCGAGCCCACCCCTCCTGATCGGAACCACGGAGCACGCTCAAGGCGGCTCGCGACCATCCTCGCATCAACGAACCAGTCCCACCCGGCCGATCGCGTGGGCGAGCACGCGCATCCTCGATCGTTACGCACCGTCTTTCGCGGTGGTCACGGCAGATGGCACCTGCCTTCAATACTCAAGCCG
>JAQTXO010000334.1 GCA_028688765.1 Acidiphilium sp.
GGGCTGCCAAGCGGATGGGGGAGGCCACCGGGTTTGAGGCGAAGACGATCCATCGCCTGCTCGAAGTCGATCCGGCCAGTGGCGGTTTCCGGAGGGGTGAGGATCATCCGCTGGAATGTGACCTGTTGGTGATTGATGAGACGTCGATGGTCGATGTGCCGCTGATGCACGCCCTGACCCGCGCCGTGCCGGATGGCGCGGCGCTGCTGGTGGTTGGGGATGTCGACCAACTCCCCTCCGTAGGACCAGGTCAGGTTCTGGCCGACGTCATCGAGGCGGGCACCGTGCCGGTGGTGCGGCTCACCGAGATTTTCCGGCAAGCGGCGTCAAGCCGGATTATTGCCGCGGCCCACCGGCTCAACCGGGGTTTGATGCCTGACCTTGCCCGTGGCGATGCGGGTAGTGATTTCCATTTCGTGCAAGCGGATGATCCCGAAACGGCGGTGGCGCGGATCGTGGAGCTGGTGAAGACGCGCATCCCGCAGGGGTTTGGACTGGATCCGATCCGCGACATCCAGGTTCTGTGCCCGATGGCACGTGGTGGGGTTGGTGCTCGTTCACTGAACGTCGATTTGCAGGCGGCACTCAACCCAGGTGGCGCGCCCAAGGTTGAAAAATTCGGCTGGACGTACGCCCCCGGCGACAAGGTCATGCAGATCGAGAACGACTACGATCGCGAGGTCTATAATGGCGATATCGGT
Organism: Acidiphilium sp.; assembly: GCA_028688765.1. Lineage (GTDB taxonomy): Bacteria > Pseudomonadota > Alphaproteobacteria > Acetobacterales > Acetobacteraceae > Acidiphilium > Acidiphilium acidophilum. The sequence goes on from JAQTXO010000334.1 coordinate 702, forward strand.
TTTATCGGCGGGGTCGACGCCGAGGCTGGCGAGGTCACCGTGGGGTTCGATGGCCGGGATGTCGTCTATGGCCTTGGTGATCTCGACGCGCTGGTACCGGCCTTCGCGGCGACGATCCACAAATCCCAGGGATCGGAATACCCGGCAGTGGTGATCCCGGTGCTGACGCAGCACTATGCCATGCTGCAGCGCAATCTGCTCTATACCGGCATCACCCGTGGCAAGCGGCTGGTCGTGTTGGTTGGCAGTCGCCGCGCCGTAGCCATCGCGGTGCGGAACGTATCCGGCCGACGACGATGGTCGAAGCTCAGGGATTGGCTGGCCAAGCCGCCCGGGATCGACCTTGGGATGGCGGGCGCAATTCTACGTTCAAAAACAGGAACGCACGCGTAAGCTGCCCAATATTCAACGAATCCTGCGCAAACTGGTTTCGGCCCGACAAAAGAATTCGCAGCCTATCTCCGATGCACCTAAAAGCGGTAGTTTGACGTTGCATGACGGGGGATGTCGGACTGATGGTGGCTTCTCATAAATGGCAGTTCAGGTCCAAGTTCCGCGCCAATGCCTATGGTTGAAACGGATCTCGCCTTGCCGTTGATCGGCTCAAGGCGGCCGTCGCCGAAATTAGGTCCGTGTCGAAAATCGATCCGGTCTTGGCCGGGGACGGCGTCGTGTTGCTGGCAGAACGTATCTGGCCATCGCTCCAGAATATCGACAGCTCATCCGGTGCACTTGGTTCGGCGGTGTCACGCACACTCGACGAACTGATCCCGATCCTCATCGCCGCGCCGGCGACGCCCACCACGAGAGATAAATGGCTCGCGCGCTTGTTCGAGGCGGTTCAGGAGGACGGCGTCGACTACCTGTCGCCGGTGGAAGATCGTTGGGGCGAAATTGCCCAATATCCCGAGTTGATGGAAAATTATGCAAACCTGCTGATCGAAACGGTGCGCCTGGCTTGGACCGACCATGCAACCTTCACCCACGTCACCGGCACATCCATCTGCTTGTCCTGCCTGCTCGAACTCGGTCGGTACAATGAACTCCAGGAACTCCTCGCCATCCGTCGGGTCAAATTCTGGCCGTGGCATCGGTTCGGCGCGGAAGCTCTGCTTCGTCAGGGGTTGTGGGAGAGCGCGATTGCCTATGCAGAAGAGACACGAAGCAAAACAAATGCGAATTTCTACGAGCGTGCGGTTGATCGGTTTTGTGAAGCCGTCCTGATCAAACAGGGTCGTTCGGACGACGCCTATCGGCGTTACGGTCTGCATGCCGCCCAAGGGATCACGAACCTTGCGGTCTACCGCTCGTTGATCCGTCAGTATCCTGATCGTGACCGGCGCCAGATGCTGGTGGATCTGATGATTTCCCGTGGCGATAAGGCGAAATGGTTTGCCGCGGCGAAGGATGCTGGATTTTTTGATATCGCCATCGACTGCGCGGCAACGTCTGGTGCCGATCCATCCACACTGGTGCGCGCCGCACGGGACTTTCAGGACAAGGAGCCGAAATTTGCTGCGGTGGTGGCTATGTTCGCACTGTCCAGTTTGCTCTCCGGCGGTGGATATGATCCGGCCCCGACCGATGCCGCGGACGCGGTGACATATCTTTGGGCCGCCGCGCTTAAAATCGGGGCGCTCGAGTGGGCAGAAGAAGAACTCGACAAGCTAATGGGTCGGCAATGTGCGGTTGGCCGGGAGTTGTTTCAGGGCGTTACCAGGACCGCGGTGGACCGCCTGCGGCGAAGTAAGGTACCCCATGACTCGCGTTGAGCCGCGCCGTCCGCAAGTTTGTGACCGCTTTCCACCCATTGCGGCTGTTCCCCACAGAGCTTCGCCGTCCTGTGGGCGCGTTGATCGGATTAATGGCCATTGCCGATCGCTGGTGAGGTCGCTCCGCCATGTGGGCGAACCGAGATCAGGGATTTCAAGGCGTGAGATAAAAAAAGAGGCAGCACTCTCGCGCCGCCAAGTTCAGGGAGGAAACGTCCAAAAAGCAAAAACGACATTGCCGCTATTGCTCGTCCCCGATATGGTCCAATAACGTCGATGGGGGAAATCACTTTTTGTGCAACGCACCATCGCCATGACGCTATGGCGATTAGGCAGGCGTCGCAAATGTGCCTACCCCATTCTCATTTTGGAGACAGAGCACTTGAATAAATCCGAACTCTATGCCGCAGTGGCTGATCTCACAGATCTGCCCAAAGCGAAGACAGCGGAAGTTGTGGACGCGGTATTCGCCACAATCGAAGCCACCCTGAAAAAAAGGAAGAGTTACGGATCGCTGGCTTTGGGAGCTTTGTGACGACGGAACGAAAAGCGAGCGTCGGGCGCAACCCCCGGACTGGAGAGGAAATTACTATCGCCCCGTCAAACGCAGTAAAGTTCAAACCTGCTAAAACCCTCAAGGATGCCATAAACTGACCAGCCGAGCCCATAATGTCTATCAGAAAGAAGCCCGAGCTTCTTTCTGATAGACGAGGGCCACGCGGCCCATCAATGGGGCCGTAGATGTCAACTCGTGCATCGGGGTCGGGCCTGTGCCTACTGCACGAATGTTGGGTGATCTTCGGCATGGGCACTTTCCAAGCATCGGCCGGCCAGGATCGATCAACATGAGGGCGTCGAATGGTTTAGCGGCCTCTCTTCGCGATTTTCCTCAGGTTAGCGGCCGTCAGGTTGGTTGCCCCCGATCGATGCAGCAAAGTTCAGATAGAGGTCAGGCAGCGGCGTGCTGATCCCGATAGCCGCGCTGGCGTTTGCGGCGGGCGAGGGTGGCCAGCGCATCGAGCGCGCTGCCGAAATCCACACACGGTTCGAGCCGCATCCGGCAACTGCGACCGATCCGTCCCCAGCGTCGTGCCAGGACGACCGCGCCGAAAAGATCCGCCATGATTTCGATCTGGTAGTACCGCCTCTCGTTCAGCTCCGGCCGGATCCGGGTGAGGGTAATCTGCTCGGGAAACAGCGGCAGTTGCACTGCGGCAGGCCGGGGCACCCGGACCAGACGCCGGCCCGACGCGCGTCGAACGCCTCCGCCGGCGGGCTCCATTTCGGACGAATTCGTTGAAACGGGCGACATGATCCGAAAATTGTATCATCGACGCCCTACGGATGGAACGCCCAAAATAATTGTGATCAGCGAAATTTTATACGTGGGAGGAAGGGCAGCGGGCAGAGGACGTCATCTATCCAGGACAGTTCACATGTTCGCGTGCGAAGATCGGTGCCGGCGGGCCAGCCTTTCGTTCGGCTCTGCAATCGGCGCGGGTTGGCCCTGACCGCTACCACCGCGATCGGCGGTGCCGGCTGTTACACTGTGAATTATAATGTATCATAAAGTGGGAACGGTACCGATCGATGCGGCGCAGGAACCTGATCTTCGGCCTCGACAGCCGTCTAAATGGCTATTAGGCTAGTAGCCTATATAGCTCAAAGGTCCATGGTCATGCAGGTATCGACAGCAGAGGCGAAGAACAGGCT
>JAQTXO010000335.1 GCA_028688765.1 Acidiphilium sp.
GCTGTGCTGCGGGTGCCGTCGATTCTTGTTCCGGATGCGTTCAATTATCTCCTGAACCCCGCCCATCCGGCTGCAGCAGAGGCCAGACTGATCGACATCCAGCCATTCTCCATCGACGCGAGACTGTGGGGTCCACAGCCGCAACGAAAGCCGGCTGGAAGGCAATTGCGGTGCCTGCCGGATGCCGGAGCGCCCGTCGCGCTTCGCGCACGGGCATCCTCGATCCGAGAGTGAGAATGCGTCGGCTCTGGCGTGGCGGTCGGATCGGGCGGAGAGGTGGTGGCGTTTGGGGCGGAAAATGGTGGCGATCTGGTCATGGGCGGAGAGAAATCTTTGGGCATGCCCCGCTGATTTGAACAGCGCCATGATCTTTTCTCGGCGTCCGGTGTGCCGATGCGAGGCCTCGGCCCGATTGTTTAACCCCTTATGGGAACGGTGATCGGCACTGGGGCAATCCTCGCGCAAGGCAACGTCGTAGCTTTTGAGCTTGTCGGTCACAACCACCCGCGGCACACCCGGTTGCGCATGAGTTTGCGCAGAAACTTCTTGGCTGCGCGCGCATTTCGGCGGCTTTGGACCAGGATTTCCAACACATCACCCCGGCTATCGACGGCGCGCGAAACCCGACGCTTCTCGGCGCCAATGGTGATCACCATTTCATCAAGGTGCCATTCGTCGCCCGCCGGGGGACGGCTGCGCCTGATTTGCGCGGTAATCTGCGGTCCAAACCGATCGACCCACACTCGGATCGTCTCGTAGCTGACGGTAACACCGCGCGCGGCCAGAAGATCCTCAACATCCCGAAGGCTCAGGTTGAACCGGTAGTAGCTCCAGACCGCATAGGCGATCACCGATCGAGGAAAGCGATATCCCTTAAAACGCAGAGGCAGCGTCAAATCGATTATGCGAAATCGCTACGGGCCCCCGATGACCACGTCAACCTGACAAAGCCATCGAGCATCATGTCAAAGTCCATTTTTTGTGTGGACCACAAAGAAAGCCGGCAGCGATCGATCGGGTTTTTTTCTGGGGAAGGGCAAAAGGCTTCAAACCGCTGCAACGAAGGCGGTGAGACCGCATCATTCCTAACGTCCGCCTATGCCATCTGGTCCCCCGGCGTCTGGCGGTGCCGCCGCTGGCGGGGTAAAGACCCGGCGGGTGCGGCGCGGTCGATGAGCCCATCCATGCTGAAGGGTTCCACATCAAGACATGACGACTGCAATCGATATGGGGTCTGATGCGGCCGGCGCGCCGGCGATGCTCGACCTTGAGGAACTGATGGCGACCAGGCTGCTGGTGCAGGGCAATTCGGGCTCCGGAAAATCCCATTTGTTGCGCCGCCTGCTCGAACAATCCGCGCCCTGGGTGCAGCAGACCATCATCGACCCCGAGGGAGATTTCGTGACCCTGGCGGAGCGGTTCGGCCATCTGGTGATCGACGCGGCGCTGCATACCGAACAGGACCTGCAACTCGCCGGCGAACGCGCGCGCATCCACCGCGTTTCCACCGTGCTCGACCTCGAACAGCTTGATGCCGAAACCCAGCTGCGCCGCGCCGCCGCCTTCCTCGGCGGCCTGTTCGAAGTCGGCCGGGACCATTGGTATCCCATGCTGGTCGTGGTCGATGAAGCGCAGCTGTTCGCTCCCGCCGTCGCCGGCGAGGTGTCGGATGAAGCGCGCAAGCTCGCCCTCGGGGCCATGACCAATCTGATGTGCCGGGGCCGCAAGCGCGGCCTTGCCGGCGTTATCGCGACCCAGCGCCTTGCCAAACTCGCCAAGAACGTCGCGGCCGAGGCGTCGAACTTCCTGATGGGCCGCACCTTCCTCGATATCGACATGGCCCGCGCCGCCGATCTGCTGGGGATGGAACGCCGCCAGGCCGAAGCGTTCCGCGATCTGCAACGCGGCCATTTCACGGCGCTGGGCCCCGCGCTCAGCCGCCGTCCGCTCGGCATCCGCATCGCCGGCACGGCAACCCAGCCGCGCAACGCGCCGCCCTCGCTGCTGCCCTTGCCCGAAGCCGCACTCGATGATGCCCGCGCCGTCATCCTTGCGGCAAGTCCGCCCGATGCCGTGCGGCTGCCGCGCCGCGCCCCCGCCACGCCGCCGCCTGATTTGCTGAGCCAGTTGATGGCGGCGACACCGCTGGTCGCCGAAAGCCGCAGCGCCTTGCCCGAGCCGGACGCGAGCCCCGCCGAGCGGGCCGAACGCGCGGCCCGGCTCGACCGGATCCTGGCCGCGATCCTGGCCGACCCCGAAGCCGGGTTCCGCGCGATCGGCGTGCTGTATCAGGATTTCCTGGTCCGCTGCCGGATTGCCGGCCTCGGCACGATCGCCCCCGATCTGGTCACCTTCCGCCGCATGCTGACCCGTGCCCGCGCCGGCATCAGCGCCGACATGGCCGAAGACGATATCTGGCGCGACATCGCCGCCCGTGCCGCCGTGCTGCCCGAGGATATTCAGGGGATTTTCATGATGATTGCCCGCACCGCCCGCGAGGGCCTGCCGTGCCCGGGTGATCAGGCGATCGCGCGCGCCTATGGCACCCGCTCGCTCGGCCGCGCCCGCCGCCTGCTCACCTATATGGAGGAACAGGGGCTGATCGTGTGCCAGGCGGATGGCGCGGGCCGCCGCATCGTCACGCTGGTCGAACTCGCCTGGGCCACCGCCCCCGGCGCGCCCGATGCGCCGGACACGCAGGACGCCCCGATCAGCTAGGCCGTCCACGCCGGCTCCGCGCCCGGCCGCCGTACATTACAAATCCACACGATTTCATCCATGGATGCGGAATTACCAATCCGTCACCGACTTCCTCAACATGGCCCGGTCATCCGGCTCGGGCTGGTCAAAAAGAATGTTCTGGGAGGAACGGTGTCGATGAGAGTCTCCAAACACGCCCTATTTGTCTGTTCCGCCATTACGCTGGCGGCCGCCATGCCGCATGCGGCAAAGGCTGACCAGATCAGCCAGTTGCGGGCCCAGATCAACGCGCTTTCGGCCAAGTTGGCCGCGATCCACTCACGGCGGGTGGGATACCGAAGGCTCGCAACGCTGGACCAATGGCCGGGGTGTGATCGACTTTGTCGAACCGGTGGTCAACGTTTCGGTCCATTTGAACCTCGGCCTTGCGTATCCGCTCTTGATAGCTGGAGATCTGGCGCGCCGACGTGCCTGACCGGCATCACCGGATGGACGATGTCTCGACGCTGGCGGGGCGCTAATCGGTTACGTCCTGTCGGCTGGGGTCAAACCGGACGCAACGGCATGGCCTTGCGCCCATTGGACGATTTGCTCGAGTGGCATGGCCCCGGCGGTCTGCCCCTTCAGCGCCCCATTTTGAAAAAGCAGCAGGGTCGGAATCGACCGGACTCCGTATCGGGCCAGAATGGCGGGTGCGGTGTCGGCGTTCAGTTTGATCAGGCGGTAGCGTGGTTCGAGCCGGGCGGCTGCGTTGATGAAAGCGGGTGTCATTGCCCGGCACGGTCCGCACCACGGTGCCCAGAGGTCGACAAGAACAGGGATCTGATCGTGTTGAACATGACGATCGAACCTCGCGTCGTCGACCTCAAGGGGATGGCCGTCGAACAACGGCGCGTGGCAGGAACCGCACCGCGGGCTGGCGGCGAGGCGGGCCGCTGGCACCCGGTTGATCGCTTGGCAGGATGGACATACCAGTGTGAGATTGGTGTCTGTCATGATTGTTCCGGCTTGGCCGGCCTCTCGGGGTTGTTGCGCAGGGGGGATTATCGAACTCTGAGATCTCGGCGGACTCGCTTTCATATAGGGTTGCGCCGGTCGCCGCGTCCACGCTCTATGCCGAACGCTTGCGGAACAGCCAGGCGGCAGTGGTGAGGCTGAGCGCAGCAAGGACGGCCATGGCGGCGTAGTCGGTGAGCAGCGAGGCGAAGCTGGGTTGTTCGAGAAAGCAGCGGCGGATCACGACCGGGGCGAAGCGCATGGGGTTGATCCAAGTGAGGTCCTGCACCAAAGGCGGCATGTTGGCGATGGGGGTCGCGAAGCCGGAGAGGATGATCGAGGGGACCATGAACAGAAACGCGCCGAGCAGCGCCTGCTGCTGGGTTGCTGAAATCGAGGAAATCATCAAGCCGATGCCCGTCACGGCCGCGGTAAACAGCAGCAGCCCGGTGTAGAGTTCGAGCAACCCGCCGCGCAGCGGC
>JAQTXO010000336.1 GCA_028688765.1 Acidiphilium sp.
GGATCAGCGGTTTGTCGACCACCGGGAGCATTTCCTTGGGGATCGCCTTGGTGGCGGGAAGAAAGCGGGTTCCGAGGCCGGCGACCGGCAGCACCGCTTTGCGTAATGGTTTGATCGACAATGAAGCCCCCGACTTATGATACGACATATTCAACAATACGCACTCGAACGCACCGGCTCTCCGGCACGATGGCATTGGACGCGACATTGCCCGTGTGGCACCCTTTATCAAGGCTCACTGCCACGGCAGGCCGTGGGGGACAAGAACGCGTGACAAGGAAACCGCTGCGCATGAATGAGATGGTCAGGGTCGGCACCGAATTCGAGGCCGAACATGTGTTTGAAACCGAGGCGTCACAGGAATTCGCCCGCATGGTCGGGGACACCAACCCGATGCATCACGATGAGGCGGCCGCGGCGGCCTCGCGGTTCGGCGGGTTGATCGTGAGCGGGACCGAGACGACGGCGCGGATGATGGGGCTGACCGCGCGGCGGTTTTCCGAGCTGGGACCGACGCTGGGGCTGGAATTCAGCTTCCGGTTCCGGCGCGGCGTTCCGATGGGGGCGCGGACGATCATTCGCTGGGTGGTCACTGATATCGAATACAAGGAGGGGTTGGGACATATCGCGACCAGCACCGGGACGCTGACGCTGGCCGAATCCGGGGTGGTGGCGGTCGAGGCGACCAGCAAGGGCGTGCTGCTCGACAAGGCGTGAGGCTTCAGGTTGCGGTGGGGACCGGCCTGCCGGTGAGCCACGCCGCGATCATGGCGTTGACGGTTTCAGGGGCTTCCTGCTGAACCCAGTGCGACACGCCGGGCAGGTAGCGCAGGGTGAAATCATCGACCAGATCAGCGGTGCCGCAGGTGAGTTCGCGGCCCAGAGCGGCGTCCTGTTCGCCCCAGAGCATCAATGTGGGTACGCGCAGCGGTTTGGCGGGGGCGAGGGTGCGGAACGGGTTGCGGAAATTGGCGCGATACCAGTTGATCATCGCGGTCAGCGCGCCGGGGATCTGCGCGTTGGCGCGGTAGACCGCGAGAACCTCGTCGGGGAAGCGGGATTTGTCGACCGCCATGCCGCGAAAGGCGCGGGAGCTCCAGGCTGGGTTGTCGGCGGCGAGGATGCGTTCGGGCAGCCAGGGGAACTGGAACCAGAAAATATACCAGGAGCGGCGCAATTGCCGCAGGGTGCGCAGGCCGCGTGCGAAGAGGTCGGGGTGGGGCAGGTTCATCACGATGAAGCGGTCGACCGGGCGGATCGCGTTGAGCACGAAGAACCAGCCGAGCGCGCCGCCCCAGTCGTGACCGATCAGGACGATGTCACCGTCGATGCCGTGAGCGCGGGCAGCGTCGATGAGGCCGGCGATGTCGCGGAGGAGTTCGGAAATCCGGTAGGCGGCGACGCCGGTGGGGCGGGACGTTGTGCCGTAGCCGCGCAGGTCCGGTGCCCAGGCGGTGTAGCCGAGGGCGGCGAGCAGGGGCAGTTGATGACGCCAGGAGAATTTGCACTCGGGGAACCCGTGCAGGCACAGAGCGAGGTTGCGCCCGGTGCCGCAGGTATCGACCGGGAAGTTCAGGTTGTTCGCCGCGATCCGGATGGTCTCGATCGCGGCGGCCACGGGATCAGACTTTTTCGACCTGCGCGTATTCGAGTTCCACGGGGGTCGAGCGTCCGAAGATCGAGACCGAGACCTTCACGCGGCCACGTTCCTCGTCGACATCCTCGACGGTGCCGTTGAAGCTGGTGAACGGACCGTCCGCGACGCGGACCTGTTCGCCGATTTCGAACACCACGGCGGGGCGGCGGGTTTCCGCACCTTCCTGAACCTGACGCATCATGCGCTCGGCCTCGGCATCGGAAATCGGGGTCGGGCGGATCTTGGTGCCGAGGAAGCCGGTTACTTTCGGAATGTCGCGCACCAGATGCCAGGCATCGTCGCTCATTTCCATTTTGATCAGGACGTAGCCGGGGAAGAATTTGCGCTCGGCGTTGACCTTCTGGGCCCGGCGGATTTCCACCACCTCCTCGGTCGGGACCAGCACCTGCTCGATCTCGTCGGACAGGCCCTTCTGGGCCGCGGTTTCGGTGATCTGGGTTGCGATCTTTTTCTCGAACCCGGAATAGACATGCAGAACATACCAGCGCTTCGCCACGATGCTTAACCCCCCACGCCGAACAATGTGCGCATTCCCAGGCCGATCACCTGGTCCACCACGAGAAAGAAAACGATCGTCAGCGCGACCATCGCGAGGACCACGCCGGTGGTGACGAGGGTTTCGCGCCGCCCGGGCCATGTGGTCTTGGAGGCTTCGATGCGCACGTCGCGCAAGAACTTCGCCGGGTTGAACGCCAATGCCGTCATGCTCCAGATTGCCTAAAAATGTCGTGCTGCGTGCCGGCCCAGAAAGACCGGTTGGCAGGGGTGGAGGGTCTCGAACCCACAGCCTCCGGTTTTGGAGACCGGCGCTCTAGCCAATTGAGCTACACCCCTGCAGTGACAGGTCGCTTGCGGACAGCACGCGTCCGCTGGCTTGCACAACGTGCGGGCTTCGATGTCAAGGGCCGCCCCCTGAAACGCAATTTTGTCAGGAAGCGCATCGAGGCCGGACGCTGGAGCGGGTGACGGGAATCGAACCCGCACAACCAGCTTGGAAGGCTGGGACTCTACCGTTGAGCTACACCCGCGTCGCGACCTTCTATAATCGGGTCGCCGCCGGCCAGCAATGCTTGCCGGCAGGGTGATCCTTGCGGGATTGCCGTGCTCCTGTGCTTGCGGCGGGGTTGAACGGGGCGGGCGATCGGTGGCACACCTCGCCCGCCGACCGGGGCGAGGCTCCGGCGGGGTTCAATTTTTGGAGTGTGGCTGATGATGGCTCCCCGGCGTTCCGCGCATATGACGATCATGGTGGCTGCGGCGCAGAAGGCGGCGAAGCGGCTGATCCGCGATTTCAACGAGGTCGAGCATCTGCAGGTGTCGGTGAAGGGGCCTTCGGATTTCGTCAGCCAGGCGGATCTGCGCTCGGAACAGACGATCATCGAGGAGCTGGAGCGCGCGCGGCCCGGTTATGCGCTGCTCGGCGAGGAAGGTGGCGCGCGGGGGTCGGATAACTGGGCGTGGCGCTGGGTGATCGATCCGCTCGACGGGACCACGAATTTTCTCCATGCGATTCCGAACTGGGCCATATCGATCGCGCTGGAAAAGCGTCTGCCTGATGGCGGGGCGGAGGTGGTCGCCGGGCTGGTGTTCGCACCGGCGCTCGATGAGATGTTCTGGGCGGAAAAAGGCGCGGGCGCGTATCTGAACGACAAGCGGCTGCGGGTTTCGGCCCGGCGGGACTGGTCGGCTTCGCTGTTCGCGACCGGGATTCCGTTCGCCAAGACCGCACCGCGCAACCGCCTCGCCTTCGCGCGGGTGCTCGGGCAGTTGATGCCGGAGACAGCCGGGGTGCGGCGGATGGGCTCGGCGGCACTCGATCTCGCCTGGACCGCGGCAGGGCGCTACGAGGCGTATTGGGAACTCGGGACGCAGGCGTGGGACGTGCTGGCCGGGGTGTTGCTGGTGCGCGAGGCCGGTGGGTATGCGACCGATCCGGCGGGGCACGATCATGTCACCGGCGATGTGGTGGCGGGCAACCCGCATATCCAGCCACGGCTGCGGGATATGCTGGTCGAGGCGATGGAGGGGGTGAAAGCCTGAACGCCCGACAGCGTGAATGGCCGCGTGATGGCGCGCCGCTAGGCCACCAGCGGGGCGCGCAACGCGGCGGCGCGCGCCCATGATTCGGCGACGTCCTCATCGAACAGCTCGGCGAGTTTTTTCATCATGGTGCCGCCGAGTTCTTCGGCATCGACCAGGGTGACGGCGCGGCGGTAGTAGCGGGTGACGTCGTGGCCGATGCCGATGGCGGTGAGTTCGACGAGGTTGCGGCTTTCGATGTCGCGGATGACGTCGCGCAGGTGGCGTTCGAGGTAATTGCCCTGATTGACCGAGAGGGTGCTGTCATCGACCGGGGCGCCATCGGAAATCACCATCAGGATGCGGCGGTGTTCCGGGCGGGCGAGCAGGCGGCGGTAGGCCCAGGCGAGGGCTTCGCCGTCGATGTTTTCCTTGAGCAGGCCTTCGCGCAGC
>JAQTXO010000337.1 GCA_028688765.1 Acidiphilium sp.
GCTTCGTCGGCCTGCATGTCGGTGACCATGCCGGTCATCGCGGCGAGGCTGAGTTCGGCGGCGTCCGCCGCGTCGAAGACGGCTTCCTTGTCTTCCTGCATGTCCTTGGCATAGGCGAGCGGCAGGCCCTTCATGACGGTGAGCAGGGCGAGCAGGGCACCGAAGATGCGGCCGGTTTTGGCGCGGGTGAGTTCGGCGGCGTCCGGGTTGCGCTTTTGCGGCATGATCGAGGAGCCGGTGGTGTAGGCATCCGACAGGCGGATGAAGCGGTAGGGGGCGCTGACCCAGATGATGATTTCCTCGGCGAAGCGCGACAGGTGCATCGCCATGATCGAGAGGGCGGCGAGGAATTCGATGGCGAAGTCGCGGTCGGAGACGGCATCGAGGGAATTGGCGGTTGGTGCTGTAAAACCAAGGGCTTGTGCGGTCATGTTACGGTCGATCGGGAAGGTGGTGCCGGCGAGGGCGGCGCTGCCGAGCGGGCATTGGTTGAGGCGGGCGCGGGCATCGGCGAGGCGGGAGCGGTCGCGCGCCAGCATTTCGACATAGGCGAGCAGATGGTGGCCGAAAGTGACCGGCTGGGCGGTTTGCAGATGGGTGAAGCCTGGCATGATGGTGCCGGCGTGTTCGGCGGCGCGGTCGGCCAGGGCGCGCATCAGGTCGCGGAGCTGGAGGTCGATCGCGTCGATCGCGTTGCGGACCCAGAGGCGGAAATCGGTCGCGACCTGATCGTTGCGGCTGCGGGCGGTGTGGAGGCGGCGCCCGGCCTCGCCGATCCGGCCGACCAGCCAGGCTTCGATGTTGGTGTGGATGTCTTCCAGGGCGGGGTCGAAGGTAAATTTTTGTGAAGTGATCGCCGCGTGGATTTCGCCGAGACCGTTGCGGATCGCGGTTTCGTCGTCCTGGCTGATGATGCCCTGATGCGCCAACATGGCGGCGTGGGCCAGACTTCCGGCGATATCCTCGCGCCAGAGCTGGTGATCGAACCCGATCGAGGCGTTGATCGCCTGCATGATCGCCGCCGGCCCTTCGGAAAATCGACCGCCCCATTGCAGGCGCGCGGCTTGCGCTTCGCCGGTGTTATGGTCAGATGCAGACTTGGGTATATTTTCGGGCGGAGCATCGACGTTCATGGCAATCAAACTTTCAAGGCGGCATTTCGCGGCATTGGGCGCAGGGGTGTTGCTGCCTGACTTAACGGCGCTTGCCGGGTTGGGCAAATCGGCTTTCGCGATGAGTTTGCCCGATGTGGCGCAGAATCTGGCGGAAACCCTGCCGGAGCCGGCACCGGATTTTCATTTCATGAATGCGGCGGGGCGGCGGCTGGACCTTGCGCATTACAAGGGCGAAGGGTTGATCGTTAATTTCTGGGCGACCTGGTGCCCGCCATGCCGGGCGGAACTGCCCTCGCTGGTGGTGCTCAACAAGATGCTGCTGCCGGACGGCATCCGGGTGCTGCCGATCTCGGTCGATTCCGATGGGATCAAGGCGGTGATCCCATATTACAAGAAGCACGATATTACCGGCGTGCCGATGCTGATCGACCCGTCATCCAGCGCGTTGCGGGCGTTTCAGGTCAACGGGATTCCGCTGACCGTGATCGTCGATCGCAAGGGCGATGTGGTCGCCTCGCTTCAGGGGGCGGGCAACTGGGCGACTGCGACGACGGCGGCGAAGGTGCGCGAGCTGATCGGGCCGCCTCTGGCCAGGGGGACGAAGGCGACCGCGACCTAGGGTTTGGTTCAGCGGTCGGTATAGCCGCCGATCACCGGGAGGATTTCGCCGGTGATGAAGCTCGACATCTGCTTGGAAGCGAGGAACAGGTAGGCCGGGGCGATTTCCTCGGGCTGGGCCGGGCGCTTCATGCGGGTGTTGGAGCCGAAACTGTCCATTTTCGAGGGATTGTCGCTCGGGTTGAGCGGGGTCCAGACCGGGCCGGGGGCGACGGCGTTGACCCGGATGCCGCGCGAGGCGAGCGAGCCGGCGAGGGCGCGGGTGAAGCTGTGGATGCCGCCTTTGGTCATGGTGTAGTCGATGATGGTGGAATTGCCCATGAGAGCCGTGACCGAGCCGGAATTGACGATGGCCGCGCCTTCGCCCATGTGCGGCAGGCAGGCCTGGGCCATGTGGAAATAGCCGTAGAGATTGGTTTTGATGGTCAGGTCGAAATGCTCCTCGGTGAGGTCTTCGAAGCGGCTGACATGCATCTGAAAGGCGGCGTTGTTCACCAGGATGTCGATTTTGCCGAAGGCCTCGACCACTTTGGCCACGGCATCAAAACAGGATTTGCGGTCGGTCACGTCGCCGGCGATGGTGAGGGCGCGCTGGCCTTCGGCCTCGATCGCGGCTTTGACCACGTCGGCGTCTTCCTGTTCGTGGGCGAGGTGGAGGATGGCGACATCGGCTCCCTCGCGGGCGAACAGGATGGCGACGGCGCGGCCGATGCCGGAATCGCCGCCGGTGATGATCGCGACGCTGCCGGCGAGCTTGCCGGAGCCTTTCCAGTAGGGGGCGTCGTACATCGGCGCGAGGCTCTGGCCGGTTTCGATGCCGGGTTTCGATCGGGATTCATCGGGGAAGGGCGGTTCGGGGTAGCGGCGGGCGCCGGCCTGCATGGCGCCCTGCATTTCGATCGGCGGGCGCGCCTTGTCGGCGTCGCGGACTTGCTGTTGGATCGCTTTCTGGCGGGCGGTGACGTCCATGATCGGGCTCCTTGAATGATGGTTGCCAAGTTGGGAAGGCTGGGGAAATGCTTCAAATGAAAAGGCGGCAATCAGGTAGGGTGACCGGCAGGGTTGGCCCGTCCGGGCGTTGCGGGGTGCGGCTTTGCATGGTGGGGGCGCGATGAGCGGGTGGATTCCGGCGTCCCGCTATCCTGATCCGGCGATCGAGACGCTCGATCCGTCATTTGCGAAATACCGGCTGTTCAATGCGGCGGTGGAACGGATTGCGACCGGGATGCGCTGGTGCGAGGGGCCGGTGTGGTTCGGGGATGGGCGGTATTTGCTGTGGAGCGATATTCCGAACGACCGGATCATGCGGTGGGACGAGACCGATGACAGCGTTTCGGTGTTTCGCGAGGGCGGGTTCGCCAATGGCAATACCCGTGACCGGCAGGGGCGGCTGGTGACGTGCGAGCATGGTGGACGGCGGGTGGTGCGGACGGAGTATGACGGGTCGCTGACCGTGCTGGCGGATCGGTTCGAGGGCAGGCGGTTGAATTCGCCCAATGATGTGGTGGTGAAATCGGATGGCAGCATCTGGTTCACCGATCCGCCGTTCGGGTTGGGGTCGGATTACGAGGGACGGCTCGCGCGTGCCGAACTCGGCGCCCATGTGTATCGGATCGACGGGGGGAACGGGGCGGTCACGCTGGTGGCGGATGATGTGCTCGGGCCGAACGGGCTCGCGTTTTCGCCCGATGAGCGGCGGCTTTATATCGTGGAGTCGCGCGGGGTGCCGCATCGGCGCATCCTTGTGTTCGATGTGACGGGGGAGGGTGCGATCGGCAACGGGCGAGTGCTGATCGATGCCGGGGCGGAGGGGACGCCGGATGGAATACGCTGCGATGTGGATGGCAATATCTGGGCGGGGTGGGGGATGGGCAGCGCGGCGCTCGACGGGGTGATGATATTCAACCCGGACGGCGCGGCGATCGGGCGGATCGCGCTGCCGGAACGCTGTGCGAATGTGTGCTTCGGCGGGCGGCATCGCAACCGGCTGTTCATGGCGTCCAGCCGGTCGCTCTATGCGCTTTATGTCAATGCGGCGGGGGTGCCGGGTGGGTAAGCGGGCTCAGTAGGTGGCGCGGCCGCCTGAGATGTCGAACACGCCGCCGGTGCTGAACGAACATTCGCGCGAGGCGAGGAAGCAGATCAGCGAGGCCATTTCCTCGACGGTGCCGAACCGGCCCATCGGGATTTTCGAGAGCATGAAGTCGATGTGCTCCTGGGTCATCTGGTCGAAAATGGCGGTCCTGACGGCGGCGGGGGTGACGCAGTTGACCGTGATGCCGGTTTTCGCAAGTTCCTTGCCGAGGGATTGGTCAGGCCGATCACCCCGGCCTTCGAGGCGCTGTAGGCGGATGCGTTGGGGTTGCCCTCCTTGCCGGCGATCGACGCGATGTTGA
>JAQTXO010000338.1 GCA_028688765.1 Acidiphilium sp.
CTATGTGCGCCGGGCCAAAGCCGTGCAGGACTCACCGGCGAAACTGCTGGGGTTATGAGATGGACGGTGATCACCGCCCTCTCACCGCCCCCCAGCGCCTCGACATCCTTGCCCTGCCCTCTCCCGACTGGCTCTACCATCACCTGACCATTCGCGGCTCGCCCGACGAGATCAGCCGATTCCGTCTCGCCGCGGCCGGTGCCGGCGTCGTGCCATGGGTGCGCGACTATGACGCGATGATCGAACGCCTGGTGACACTCATGCTCCGCCCGCCGCGCACAGAGCGACGGCTTACCATCGCCGAAATGCGGTTGCTGGCCAGCACAATGCGTGATCCGTTCTGGCAGGACGATCAGGCCGCCTTGACGCACTATGACCGCAGCCGGTCATGCCCGTTCGATCTACAAAAGCTCGTTCCCGTGCCTTGGGCTATCCTCCGCCAGGGGGACGACGCGCCGGACTCACTGCGCTGGCTATGGGAACATTGGGGCACCACCTGGCAGCTCCGGCGCGTGCGCGACACCACCGCGGCCTTTCGGGCCGATCCCGTGACGACACGCATTTTTGAGTTCTGGTCCGCCGACTGGTCTCCCTGGCGGGCGATCACGACCATCGCCAACGCCTGGCCGGCACTGACGATCGCCCTCCGCCCGCTCTACTGACTTTCCCTTGGAGTCAACCGCGCCGAAGGCGCGCGAAAAATACTGAACATTCCGGCTTACGCCGGAATGTTTCATTCACCGCGCTCAGCCGCCAGACCTGCCTTAAGGCCAAACGCGGTTTCTTATTTCCTCTTTTGCCGTTTTGCCGTATAGCCGGTTGTATGCTTTTGTCTGTTTGCCGTTTTGCTCCTTTATCGTGAGAGTGTCCGATGCGACGTGCCAGTTACCGCCAGGCGGTGGAGTGGATTAGAGCGCGCCTGCCGAAGCCTATCGATCCCGCCACCATCAAACAGATGGAGCTTGCGGTCTTTGTGGCCTTCCTATTCGATGTTCCTGCGGATCGAGTCGTGGCGGACGTTACACGCGGGCGCCTCCGCGACGCCGATCCCGTCGCGAATCCGGACTCGTAGATGCCATCGCTTAAACACTATGGCCAAAAACGAAAGCGTCTTAGATCAACGGGTTGGACCGTTTCTCTCGACTGCTACCATACAATGGGCTGGACGCGGCAGAGATTTTGTCCCAAGGTGCGCGATACGCGCGACTCTTGCGCAACTTAACCGAGCAGGAAGGAGATTCGAGCAGCTTTACCCCTAAATAGACAAAGCCCGGATTGAGGAAGCAAACCCCAAACCCGGACCCGGCCTAAATGGCAAAAGCAAAATAGGTTAAACCGTCACTCGCAATGCGGTTTATCCCTCATCTTAATCTCTTTTGCAAGCCCCTTCTTGCCACGGGGACACTTTTGCCAAATTTCCCGGTTCTGAGCGTCACGCTTCCTCCACCCGGTTCACCTCAAAGGAGAACATCGTGGAGATACAACCGGGGTCATCGACCCCTATCCGAAAATCGAGCACGCGCCGACTGACCCCGCGCATGGTTCCTGGCGACCAGATCGCGACATCCTTCGCGGGCACCGATGCCGCGCCGGCATCGATCCTGGCCGCCTTCAAAGCGGCTGCGCCGCATCTGGGCATAGGCCCGCGCGTTGTTCACGCGATCGACTGGCTGTTTCGGTTTACCCAGCCGCAGGATTGGCGGGAGGGCTCGCGCCCCATCGTATGGCCGAGCGCCGCTCTGCAAAGCCAGGAGCTTTGCATTACGCCCACTCATGCGAAGCGCCTTAACCGGCATCTCGCCGAGCTGGGCCTGATCGTCATGAAGGACAGCCCGAACGGGAAGCGTTACGGGCGGCGCTTTCCCGCCAAGACCGGCCGCATCATCGAGGCGTATGGTTTCGACCTGTCGCCGCTGGCGGTTCGCATGGCCGAATTTATCGCGGCGGCCGAGGCTGGCCGCGCTGAACGAGCGGCCCTCGCCCAGCTACGCCGCCGGGCCTCGATTGCCAGGAACAGCCTACGGCAGACCTTGGAGACCTATCGGGAACAGGAGATCAATGATCCAGAGATCCCGGCTCTCAAAACCGCGTTCGAGCAAACCGCCAAGCGACTGCGCGACCTGGACACGGCCGACAAGACAGCGCCTATCGTCGCCGAGCTGGAATCGCTTGCCGCTACCGCCCGCGCTGCTCTGGAAATTAGCCTGAGACATGGCGAGAGCCTGCCCGCGGACACGCAAGCTCTTGTGAATATGTCCCCCAAGGGGCACCAAAATGTGCCCCACCAATACAACTACAAACCAACCTTAAATCCTATTCAGGATACAGTAATGGCATTGGAAGGAAGTAGCGGCCTTCCGGCGCTGGGGGCCAAGAGAACCGATCACGCTGGCGAAGCCCGACCGAAAAAAGAAACCCCGACGCGAACGGACAGCGGATCGTGTGGCACAGTGACGCCGGACGAGATTGTCCGGCTTGCCCCGAAACTTCGGCCCTATCTGACGAGCGCGGCCCCGCGCTGGCCGGATTTGGTCGAGGCGGCCGACTGGCTCCGGCACGATCTTGGCGTTTCAAAACCGTTATGGGGCGATGCCTGCCTCACCATCGGCCGCGAAAGAGCGGCGATCGCGCTGGCAATCGTTTCAGCCAAGCCCACAGGTCACTTCAAAAGCGGACCAGCCGGATACTTTCACGGTATGATCGCCAAAGCGAAAGCTGGTGAACTCAATCTCGATCGAACGATTTGGGCGCTCCGGCGGCAGAAACCGAAATCACCGAGCGCACAATGCCAATAAGTCCCTTTGTCATTTTGCCGGTTTTCCCTTTATTATGACAACGGTTGCTGGTAATATCCCCGCGATGCTGAATGAGGTTAATATGGCCCGACGCCCCGCCGCTCCCGTTGACGCACCGCCAGAACCCGCGCCGGCTGTAGGTGGGCGAAAGACGAAATCCACCGATGTCGCGATGATCCGCGTCAATCTGCCGCCTGAGATTCATCGCAAGCTCTGGCAAATGCGGATCGACACGCGACAGAGCATCCAGCAGATCGTAACCGACATTCTCACCGAAAAGCTCGCGGAGATGGATAAATGAGCGTTTCCGGAAACAGCGCACATTCTCCGTTTCCGGAAACGGCCCAACCAATACCCGCTTGTTCGACCGAGCGGGTCCGACGCTACCGCGCCACCCGCGCGGCCGTCCGCGTTGAGGTTGAAGTGCCGACGCCAGATGATGCTCTGGCGGTCAAGCGATTTGCCCGGCAGAGGCGCGAGGCGGCTGCTCATCCCGCGCCGGCGACACCGGCAGCACATTCAAGCAATGCCAACCTCACACTCCTGATTGACGAACTGACTCCGGCCGCCCGAGCGGCGGTAGAAACATTTGTGCAAGCGCTGGCAGCGGCGCCGGACCGCGACTTGATCGAGCGGGCAGGCCGGGTTGCCGCAAATTATGAGGATGCCGTGCGACGTTCATCGCATGGCCGTAAAGTCGCCGCCTGAGCCCATGGGCATTTGCCGGCGGGTCCACCTGGAAGCGTGCGATCCAGGACGGAATTGTTTTCGACAATGGCAGCTCGATGCCCAGCGCGATTTGTTCGGCAGTTACCTGGTGCAGATTACCTATGGCAGAATCGGCGCGCGGGGCCGCACCATTACCAGGTCGTTCAGCGATCCGAGGGAAGCCGCGCGGTATATCAGAGCCGCAGTTGCGCGGCGCCGATCCTCGCCGCGCCGCATCGGCATATCATACCGAGTTATAGTCGATGAAGAATGGACGGACGATCGAGCCGGCTAAATGAAGCGGCCTATCGCGATGCCCGCCACCAGAACGGCCAGCCCGGCCCATGTCCCGTAGACGATATATTCAACCCGGCGAACAACACGGCTGAATTGCTCGATTTGATTGAGCGTGCGCTGCCCAACCGCTTCCGCCGATCCCTGGACAGCGCCGCTAATGAGCGTCGAGGCGTCTTTCGATGCAGCGAGAATATTTTCCTCGATCATCTCCGAAATTTCATTCGCCATTCCACCGAGGTCCGCATGATGCTTATTGAGCATGATACGAACCTGACGATCAGCCGCATTCGCGGCTGCCGTGGCGGCGACAGTCGCAACCTGAT
>JAQTXO010000339.1:0-693 GCA_028688765.1 Acidiphilium sp.
CGACACGACTGTGCCGGTGACGCCCGATCCACACATCGTTACCGGTGCGACGGTCTCGTTGATTCCAATTGCGTTGAATATCGTGCGCAACGCGTCGGATGATTTCAGTGTGCCATCAGGATTGAGCAATTCTCCAAACGGAAGAGATCGGGCTCCGGGAACATGGCCGCTTCGGACGCCGGGTCGGGGTTCGGGAACGGCACCGCTGAACCGATCCGCTGACCGTGCATCGATGACGATTTCGCTCTGTGTATCAAGATTTGCCTTGACCTGAGCGATCGACCTGACGAATGCCGGATTCAGCCTTGCGGTGAAAGGCGCTTCCCGTTTTGCGGGCGCGTGACCTGACTCGATCGGGCGGTGCTCCGCCAGCCATTTGGGCAACCCGCCGTCCAAAACTTGAACGCGATCATGACCGAACAGTCGAAACAGCCACCACACTCGCGCTGCCGAAAACAATCCACGTTGGTCGTATGCCACGATCGTGGATGAATTCGATACACCGAAGTCTCCAATCATTCTCTCGAATGTGACAGGATCCGGTGCCATATGCGGAATTGACGTTTGATGATCGGATACATCATCAATGTCGAAGAAGAGCGCTCCGGGGATGTGCTTCTGATGGAACAGAGCCAAAGGATCACGATTTTCATGCGGGAGGTAAAACGACGCATCGAAGATGATCAGGTCAGG
>JAQTXO010000339.1:703-4107 GCA_028688765.1 Acidiphilium sp.
AGGATCTGCGAGATGGGCCGCAAGAGCATCGGAGGAAATCAAAGTGTGCATCCACTAGGATTAGCGCGCGCCGCGATGTTTGTCTCCCCGCGCGCGGCGCATAAGTAGAACCAACACGCTAACTACGGTGCTTCCTCACAGAGAGAAAGCACCGCAGCCCGGTCTGACGAGTGAATGATCAGTTCGCCTGCTTGGCGAGCAGTGCTTTGATCTGCTTGGCGGCAGCCTGCCCCTTGATTGCTTCCCGCCAGGTTGCCTCCGCGATACGCTGGTGCGTCATGACCGCATCTTCCGCGCTTGTAATCATGGCCACCCCGCATTGGGCACCGGGGGGCGCATCAGTCGGAAATGGGTTGATGGCGAGAGACGCCCGGTCCCGTGTCCTCAGAAGCATGAACGGACCATTCAATTCTGCGCCTGCAATCAAGCCGAACTGCAACCCGATTGGCTCACTCTCCATCAGATCAACCATGCGTTCAACCTCATGACGAGCCACATCCCGGCATTGCGCCTTGAGCCGATCCGAAAGCGGCAGGATGCCCGCAACCCCTTCCGATAGGAATTTCTCAACCGCTGAAACCGTGAAAATAGCGATCACCGAGGGACGGCGCGCGATGAACATTCTCTTGCGTGCGGATAGCGCACTAAGGACTTGTTCGGCAGCCGTCCGTGCCATTCCACGATCTACCCCGGTCGCTTCGGCATGCTCTTCGAAAATTTGCGCAAGGATCGAATCGTATTCATCCGACGTCGTCAGGTAACAGACCGGCCCATAAAGCTGGAGGATTTGATCGGCGGTTTCCTCAAGCTGGCGAATCCGCTCAAGATATCCGATCGGACGACTGTAATATTCCACGCCAATGCCCAAAAGGGTCAAAGGTGAGATCTTGAGAAGTTCAGCGAGGCGCTTGACAGTGTCGAGCTTGATGACCTCACCCTTCTCGTACCGATAGAGGGCCGCGCGCGATACGCCAAGCCTCGCGGCAATTTCCTCGGCTTTGAGTCCGGATTCCATCCGATAGGCCCGAAGCTGCTGGCCTATTTCATTGAAATGCATCATTTTAGTCCCCCAAGTGAAACCGGGCCGTACCCCGGTGTTAAAGAAATGCGCCACAATAGGCACCGGTTGCAGATAAAAAAGGATATAAGAACCAATCTGAGATAAGCTTAAAAAATACTAAGTACGCTAAAGATATACCCGTGAATCGTGCCGAGATCAATGGATTTTTTCGAGAATTCCAAAAAATCGAGAAGCTTATTCACCCATGCAACCTCTCATTGTTTGGCCCTGTAAAAGCCCCCGTTGCGTTGACGCCATATTAGTAAACCGGAGATCATTCTAAGATGGTGAAGGACATTTCATTCACAAACTCCAAAATTAAATCATCGCGCCGAGCTGCCGAAATGCGAGGGCGAAATGCCGAGTCGGTGGCAGCAGACTTTTATCAACGACAGGATTTTGTAGTTCTTGCCCGTCGTCTGCGAAATGCCGGCGGCGAACTGGATCTTGTCGCGGCAAGCGAGACTGTCCTGGCGTTCATTGAAGTGAAGGCACGAGCAAGCCTCTCTGCCGCGAACGAGGCCGTTACGCGACGGCAACAGCGGCGCGTGGTTGCTGCAGCGGAACTTGCAATGGCCGATCACCCGGATTGGCACCGCAACGAGACGCGCTTTGACGTCGTTCTCATTGTAGCAGGCAGCGTGGTACCTTTGGTCGACGCCTTTCGTCCGGACGATCCAACTTGACGGCGACGGATCTGTGAGCTGGCACAAGCGTTAAGATACCCTTATATCACCGTCTTATGAGGAGTGATTAAGTCGTGCTGGCCTCCGCGATCCGATATTGTCTGCCCGGCGATCTAGAGCATTTCATCGAACAGGATGCGGCCTTCTGGCCGTTACGAACGATATCGTATGGGTTTTCCGATGCTGTCGATCGGCTGGTAATTGATGCTGGGGTACCGGTTCGCGTCGTGATCCCGATCTTGGATCTCTCTGCTCTGGTCTGGGCGCGGTTGGCTGCCGAATGGCTTGCCCTCGTAAGCCGTGGGGTGCCAGCCCCCTTGGCCGGCCTGGCGGCGGCGCGAATCGCTATCCAGTTCGCGTCGAGCGAGTCGATAGCTCTGAGCGGATCATGGCGGTGGATGATAGCGCTGCAGGGAGATGCGCCGCCGGCACCGGCGGAGATCGTCGCAACCTGGTATACACTGCGACACTCGTGGGCGACCCCGGCCCCCGATTTGGCACAGCACGATTGCCAAACGCTCATAAATTTATGGCCCCTGATCGGCACAGCTGAAACAATCATGGAGACCGGTGGCGATGTCCGGCTGCTCAGGGATCCGCAAAGCAATCTGAATGGGTACGGGTGCAGCCATCGCCCTCGTCCCTGGGCAATCACCTACGCATCATCGACGGCATCGTCGATTTCGGAACGAGGTTATGAAGCGGCGGATCGTATCCGCCTGCATGCAACCGCGAAAATGTTGATCTCCCGCAACCGCCACGCCTTGTCGAATGAAGCGAGTCAGATCAGGCGGTCAATCGCGCGATCCTTACGCTTGCCGGCCGGTTCTGCCGTTGTGCTCGCGGCTTCAGGGACCGATTGTGAACTACTCGCTTTGGCGATCGCGCACCTTTCAACGGCGGATTGTCCGCTGACGACAATTCTACTTGCGCCCGAGGAGACAGGAAGCGGAGTGCCCATGGCCGCAGTGGGTAAGCATTTCGCAGTAGATACCGCCAACGGCCACGACGTGATCAAAGAAGCGCCCATAGCGGGTTTTCGTGATGACACGGCTTTGGTCTCGATTCCACTACGCGATGAAAAGGCTGAAGTCAGACCACGACTGGATATCCAAGCTGATATTCTCGAAGCGATCGAGGGGGCGCTAGATCGTGGACGAAAAGTGATCCTGCATGTTCTGGATCTCTCGAAGACCGGACTTCTTGCCCCCACCATGTCGTTTCTGCGCGATATTTGCGGGCGATACGCCGGTCACATTGAAATCATTGTCGATGCCTGTCAGATGCGTATGGCTCCCGAGCGATTGCAGGCCTATCTGGCGCTAGGAGCCATTGTTCAAATAACCGGTTCAAAATTTCTGACCGGTCCTCCGTTTGCAGGAGCGGCGTTGCTACCGCCGGCGATCGCGAAGCGCCTGTCGACCGGTAGGCTCCCTGCCGGATTGAATGCCTACTCCTCGCGTGGAGACTGGCCTGCATCAGCGTTCGCCGCTCAAAATCTCCCAAGCGGGGCCAATTACGGCCTGATCTTGCGCTGGTCTGCCGCGCTTGCCGAATTGCGCGCGTTTGCAAAAATCAGCAACCGGCGAAAAGCGCTTACAATTGCCCGCTTCAAGGCCACCATCGAAGGTATAATCCACGGCCACCGCATTTTTATC
>JAQTXO010000340.1 GCA_028688765.1 Acidiphilium sp.
CTCGGGTGCCGGGCTCGACCACGCGCTGGCTTGGGCCGGGTTCGAGGCACGGATCATCGAGTTGAGCTGGTATGGCGAGAGGTCGGTGACGATCGGACTCGGTGCCGGTTTTCACAGCCGCCGCCTTGCGATCATCGCCTCGCAAGTCGGTCACATCGCGCCATCGCACCGGGCGCGGTGGACGCACGAGCGGCGATTGCGCCTTGCCCTCGCTTTGTGCGCCGATCCGGTTCTCGATGTCCTCGTTGCGGACGCCACACCGTTCGCGGACAGTGCTGCGCATTACGGCACCATCCTGTCCGACCCGGCGACGCTGTGCCACCGTTTTCTCTATCGAGGTGATTGAATGTACGCTCTTGAAATTCGCGATCACATCATGATCGCCCATAGTCTGAACGGTGCCGTATTCGGCCCGGCGCAGCGGATGCATGGGGCGACCTTTGTGATCGATGTCGCGTTCTTTCGTGAAACGCTCGATCCGGACAATATCGTGGTGGATATCGGCCGGGCAGGCGATGCGCTGCGAGCGGTTCTGGCGGATCTCAACTACGCCAATCTCGATACTCATGAGGCGTTCAAAGGGGCTGTCACCACCACCGAGTTTCTGGCCCGCCACGTGTTCGACCGGTTGGCGGCTGCGATCCGCACCGGCGATCTCGGACCGCACGCCGATGGGATCGGGCGCATGAGGGTCACGCTGCGGGAATCGCATATTGCGCGCGCGTGGTACGAGGCGTCGCTTGCTCTCACAACCTGAGCCCGAGCCGAGGCTGATCTTCGCGGTCCCGGGTTCGATCAAGATACGGACTGGTGGATCGATCTACGACCGGCGCTTGAGTGCGGCCTTGCGGGACCGGGGATGGAACGTCGATATCGTCGAATGTTCCGGCCATTTCCCTGCGCCCGGGGAAACCGACCTCCTCGCCCTCGACCGCGTTCTGGGATCGTGTCCCGATCGGGCGCTGGTCATGATCGACGGACTGATCTTCGGGGCGATCCCCG
The DNA here is from genome assembly GCA_028688765.1 of Acidiphilium sp. Lineage (GTDB taxonomy): Bacteria > Pseudomonadota > Alphaproteobacteria > Acetobacterales > Acetobacteraceae > Acidiphilium > Acidiphilium acidophilum. The sequence goes on from JAQTXO010000340.1 coordinate 1,003, forward strand.
GCATGGCGGCCCGTCACGCGGCTCGATTGCGTCTGGTCGCCCTCGTGCACCACCCGCTCGCGCTGGAGACCGGTCTCGGTATCGAGGCCATCGCCCGGTTCCGCGACGCCGAACAACGTGCACTGCGTTGCGCGGCGGGCGTGATCACTACCAGCCAGCCCACCGCTGCCATCCTGATCCGTGACTACGCCGTTGCGCCCGGACGCATAACGATCGCGCCGCCCGGAACCGATCGCCCGGCCCATCGCGAGCGCGACCTCGTGAAGCCGCCGATTGCGCTGCTCGCGGTCGGGGCGGTGATTCCACGAAAGGGATATGACGTGCTGGTGGAGGCACTCCGCCAACTCGCCGATCTGGATTTCGCCTGCCTGATCATCGGCAATACCAAACGCTGCCCGGCGACGGTGGCTGCGTTGCGCGCGGCGATCCGCGCGGGCGGACTGGATCACCGGATCACCCTGGCGGGTGAGGTGGATGATGTCGACCGCGCTTTTGCCAATGCCGACATCTTTGTGCTGCCGAGCCGGTATGAAGGCTACGGGATGGTCTTCGGCGAAGCGCTCGCTCACGGTTTGCCCATTGTCGCAACCCTTGCGGGGGCGATCCCGAGCGTGGTTCCCGCCGATGCCGGGCATCTGGTCCCGGTCGATGTTCCACTTGCCCTCGCGGATGCTTTGCGTGGAGTGATCACCGCACCGGAGCATCGGGCCCGCCTCGCGGCAGGGTCCCGGCGCGCGGCACGCGATTTGCCGGACTGGACTGACACTGCGCGATTGATCGGGGAGGCGCTGCGCAAGCTGCCAGACTGAATGGGCACCAAGCGTGAAAGAGGACTAGGCCGATCACTCCTCATGCCCGTTCGACCTTGCGACCGACTTCGAACCCGACCTCGCGCGAGAGGTCGTGGATGGACCGAAGCAGCGGACCTTTGCCTACCCCCGCGAAGCGACCACTCGCCACGAGGGCCGCAAAAGGCTTCGGCAATTCGGAGATTGCGATGTCGACCTTGCGTTTCAGCGCATCCTCGATGTGCTTGCGCTTCAACCCGCCGGGGCGACCCTCGCGATTGAGCACGATCGTGGGCCGCTGCGGCTGACCGGGATTGTTGGGAATGGCCAGCAGGCGCAACGTATCGCGCAACCCGCCGATACTCGGATCGAGGACGATGACCCGATGGTGGGTCAGTTCGAGCAATTCGCGCTGCGACTGAACCGGCAGGACCGGCAGATCGACGATTACGAAATTGAACCGGAACCGCAGTGCGTCGATGATCTGGCGCGCCCGCCCGACCCGCGCCGCGGCTTCCGCACCGGGGTTCGGGGGCGAGCCGAGCAGATAGAGCCGGTTCTGCACCGGGACCGCCGCCTCCACCACGCGCTCGGGATCGAGCGGCGCATCGTCGTCGAGGAGGTCGCGCAGGGATGTCCGTGGCTCGACCGCGAATTGTTCTAGCGCCACGCCGATCGAGGGATCGGCATCGAGCAGGAGCGTATGACGGTTGGAATCGACACCGAGGAACCACGCGAGAGCGAAGGCGATGCTGCTGGCGCCGATCCCGCCACGCGCGCCGGTAACGGCAATCACACGGCCCCCGCGCGTCGACTCTGCGACATGACCATTATTGGTGATCAGGGAGGCGAAATAGCGGGCGACCATCTCGCGGGTGATCGGCTTGAAAATATAGTCGACCGCGCCGATCCGCCGATTGATCGAGCGGTAGAGTTCGACATCGTCGATATCGCCCAGCACCAGCACGCTGACCGAGGGCTCGATCACGTCGCATAATTCGCCCAGCGTCTGTAAAGGCCGGTCATCCCCGGCGATATCCACGACCAGGATTTGGGGCGCCGGCATCCGCATCATTGCCGCGATCGTCGATTTCGCGCTGCCGCGCCGGATATCGCAGGTGTTGCCGATGCCGCTCTGGGCCAGATCGTTCAATCCGTCGCGCAGCACCGTTTCGCTGGCGCCGTCGGTGACGAAGCCGAGTACGGTCAACTGGTCGGGTCGTCCGGTCCGGTTTGCACCTGCGGCGCGGGAGGGCTGGGAGTCGCTCATCGCGGTACCTGAGGCCATAAAGTTATAATCGCCGAGGCGGCGATCGCCACGCCATACGGGATCGAGCCGTTATGCCTTGCCCGCCATTGCTCGGCGCGCCAGATGCGCGCGATCAAACTGCGGCGAGGCGGTGGATCCTGTTGCAGCGAGACGGCCCTGCGCCCCCGGAGACGGACGATGGACCGCAGGATCAGGTAGGCGACCGCAAGCAGGCCGCCGACCAGCATCACCCGGATCGCGAACCCCCCCTGGTCCAGCCCGTTCGGGGAGACGAGGAGGGTGCAGGCGGTCCAGAGCTTTACATCGCCGCCGCCGAGCAGCCGCATCATCCAGAACAGGGTCAGCACGGCGAAGATCAGGCCGGCCACGAGCAACCCCGGAACCAGCTGGTGATCGGCCAGCCGGAGCGGCACGGCGAGGCCGGCAATCGCCGCGCTTACACGGTTGGGGATCAGGCGCACCGCAATGTCGCAGAAGGCGGCGTAGATCAGACAAAGCAAAATGACACCGGCCCATGCGAGCGAAAACGGATCGCTCGCGGTCATGAACCGATGTTCCGCCGAGCCCGTTTCAGCCGGGCAGCAGCAGAGAGTATAAATTCGCACTCCAGCCCGACGATTTGTCCCGATGCCTGCATGGCACCGGGTTTATCGGACAAAGATTAAGAAACGATGTTCAGCCGACGGTAAAATGGCTTTCGATATTTCCTTTGGTCGCGTGGGCGTAAGGGCAGACGATCTCTGCCTTGCGGACCAGATCCTCGGCCTGCGCTTTGTCCATGCCCGGAATCGTCACGACCAGCGCCGCGGTGATGCCGAACCCCGTGCCGTCGTCGCGCGGGCCGATGCCGATATCCGCCGTGACCTTGGCATCGGCGGGGACTTTGATCTTTTCCTGTCCGGCCACGAATTTCAGTGCGCCGAGGAAACAGGCGGAAAAACCGAGCGCGAATAATTGCTCGGGATTGGTGCCGGGCCCGCTGTCGCCGCCGAGTTCCTTCGGCGTGCTGAGATCGAGGTTGAGCTTGCCGGCATCGGTTTCGGCG
>JAQTXO010000341.1 GCA_028688765.1 Acidiphilium sp.
CCCTGTTCGGCGGCTAAACGTATGGCAAATGCCTCGAAACGGGGGGCTCCCCTGATCCGGAAAACCCTCACATCCAGGAATGGAAAATCATCGATGAGCGAACTGTCACCGAAACCGGGACGCGCAATCCGGTATCTTGTCTCGGTCGTGGGGGTGTTGGTCGGGACTGCAGGGGTGTTGCCATCTGCGTATGCCCAGCGCGTCTATCTTAACGGGCTGCATGGTGCGCATATGAGCCCACAGGACATGCAAGGATTTCGTGCCGGCGCACAGAAACTACTGGACCATCAGCCTGCCCATGTTGGCCAGACCCAATCTTGGACCGGACAGAGCGGCATGCACGGCACAATGACCATCCTGCGCATTTTTACGAAATCTAATCTACCGTGCCGTGATTTCCGCTCAACCTTCGTGAGCAACAACTCGGATCATCGCAGGCCGTACGATTTCACTGTCTGTCGCACGGCGAACGGTGACTGGAAGCTTGCGTACTGATACCGGAAGCTCTCTTTTGTTGTTTGGCCGGAATATTTAAGAGGTGGCCTCGTGAAGTGTGTTGAAATTCAGTGAAATGTCGGATCCTGATGTAGCCGCGGTCTTCGCACACCAACGGAAACGCGCCCTCGCGTTGCGCTCGTCCGTCGCTGCTGATCGCATCGCGGCACTGCGTCGTCTCGAAAGTGGAATTCTCCGCCGACGATCGGCGCTTTATGCGGCCATGGCTGTAGATTTGCATAAGCCCGAAGCCGAGGTCGATCTTTCTGAGCTGATGCCAGTCCTGGCCGAGCTTCGCCACGCATGCCACCATCTAGCCACCTGGATGGCTCCCCGCCGAGTACGCCCCACTAGGGCAACGTTTGGAACAGCCGCGCGGGTTCGACCGGAGCCACGCGGGGTCTCCCTGATCATCTCCCCGTGGAACTATCCGTTCAATCTGACGCTCGGGCCGCTGGTTTCGGCAATTGCGGCAGGGTGTACGGCGATCATAAAACCGTCTGAATACACGCCGCACACCTCAGCTGTGATCGCGGAAATCATCGCGGAAAGCTTCGTTCGCGATGATGTTGCGTTGTTCCAGGGCGATGCGGATGTCGCTCGCTCGCTGCTCGCGCTGCCGTTCGATCATGTGTTTTTCACTGGCAGTCCGGCAGTCGGCAAGATCGTGATGGCAGCAGCGGCGCGGCATCTGACATCGGTAACTCTGGAACTCGGTGGCAAGAGTCCGGTCGTTGTCGACGAAACAGCAGATCTGAAACGTGCGGCACGGACTATCGTCTGGGGCAAGTTTTCCAACAATGGCCAGACCTGTATCGCCCCTGACTATGCCTATGTTCACCAAAGCCGAGTAGACGCCTTCATCGAGGCTGCGCGGTCGCAAATTACCGCCCTCTATGGCGATGCTGCGCGCAGTCCAGCCTATGGCCGCATCGTCAATTCACATCATTGGGCACGGGTTACCCGACTGATCGATGCTGCCCGCGCTGGTGGAGCGACCATCCACGCAGGTGGTTCAGGCGATGCAGCCGAACTTTTCATCCCACCCACGCTGATGACCGGAATGGCGGCGGATGCGTCGATCATGCAGGAAGAGATTTTCGGCCCGGTACTGCCGATCGTATCCTATTCAGAGATTGAAACACCGATCGAGGCGATTAATGCGGGCGCGAAGCCGCTGGCGCTCTATATTTTCACCAATGATTCCACCAGGGCCCAGCGGGTGATTCGCGAAACATCCTCGGGCGGGGCATGCGTTAATTCTGTCATGACGCAGTATCTGCACCAGAACCTGCCGTTCGGAGGGGTAAATGATTCCGGTCTTGGAAGTACCCACGGAATATACGGATTTCGGGCGTTCTCGCATGACCGGGCAATATTGACCGACCGCTATAGTGCCACCTCGCTGCTGTTTCCCCCCTATACCCCGCGCGTCACAGGCATGATCAAAATGGCAGTTCGATTTCTCACATAGCTTAGATACAGAAAATTGGTGACCTGCTAACCCGGCCGTCTCGCGGGGTCTTCTGACGGTGCGGTTGGTACGACAGTGGCGGCGGTTCGAAAGTGGTTGGGTTGGCTGTACGGGCGATACTGGCGCGGTGCGGGCGAACGCGCGCTGCAGCGGGTCTGGCGGCGTGATTTCGGGGGATGGTGGGCTCATCTACCCTACCGAACGGGACCGGCGGCACAAGACCAACGGCGTGCGTCTGCGCGTCATCGACTACCGGCTCAAGGACGTCGAACCGTCCGCGACATAGGATCACCCTTGATATCATCAGGTACGCTTGATAGAGTAAGGCATATTTTGCCTTACCATAGGTGCTTTGATGTCACTTCAACTTACGATCACCGCCAAAGGTCAAGTCACGCTACGGCACGCTGTCCTGCGGCACCTGGGAGCAAAGCCCGGGCAGAAGATCGATGTCGCGTTTCTGCCGGATGGTCGGGTCGAACTGCGCGCGGTCGATGACGCGCCGCGTATCAACCGGCTCAGAGGCGCGTTATGGCGGTCGGGACTGCCGCCGGTGTCACTTGATGATATGCAGGATGCGATCGAGCGCGGCGAGACATGAGGGTGTCACTCGATACCAATGTCCTCGTCCGCTACCTTGTCTGGGATGAAGCAACCCAGTCGAACGAGGCAGCACGCCTGATCGAATCGGCAGAAACAATCGTTCTTTCGACCATCGTTCTCTGCGAAACCGTCTGGGTCTTACGCCGGGCCTATAAATTTCAGCCGGGCGATATTGTAACTGTTCTCCGTGACCTGACGACGATGCCCTCCGTCGAAATTGATCGTCCTTTGGTTGAAGCTGGGATAACCATATTGGTTGCCGGCGGCGATTTTGCCGACGGGGCCATTCTGGCCGAATCGGAACGGTCCAAAGCAGACTATCTTGCGTCGTTCGATGAAAAGCTGGCCAGTTTGTCGAGTAAAGTACGGCTGATGCCGCCCCACGGAAGCGGGGCTTCGCCAGGTGGTCGGCGGCTATGATCCCCGCTTCGTGCTCAAACCAACCCGGCAGCTTCCGCCAAGCGATACGAAGGTTGGATCAGTCTGTGAAACGCCTATTTGTGGCCACATGGCCGATCCATTTTACCTTCAGCGCTTTGTCGTCGCCCAGGCACCGGTTCTGGATGTCGTACGTGAAGAATTGGCTGCTGGCGCCAAGCGCACACACTGGATTTGGTACATCTTTCCGCAGATCGCGGGCCTCGGCCTGAGCCAAATGTCCCAAACCTATGCTCTTTCCGGCGCCGCGGAAGCGCGCGCCTATCTCGCTCACCCGAGCCTCGGCAAGAACCTTGTGGATTGCACCAAACTGGTCCTTGCCCATCAGGACAAATCGGCTCCCACGATATTCGGTGAGCTTGATGCGCTTAAATTTCGCTCCTGCATGACGCTTTTCTCAGCGATCGCAGAAGACGAGCCGGTTTTCACGGACGTACTCAACCAGTTCTTCGCGGGGGCAGAGGATCCCGAAACGCTCAAGAGGCTCAGGCAAGGATAAAGGCCCCGCATATCTGCAAAAGCACCAGATCATGCTCACGGTTGTTGGCGGCTCGCTCGAAGCCGGCGGGAACGCAGCGCAGTGGGCACCGGCAACACCTGCACGGTTCTGGGATCTTGTCAATTTCCCTTAAAGGGTCCTGCCTCACTTTGTGTGACGCGAGGTCATCTGTGGTTTTATCCGCATGGCGCGCAACTCTCGTGGACGAGCCAGCCCTGTACGTCAGTCCGGTCGCAGCATTCAACCTGTTGATATTGCGGCGGCTCCGGTTTTTTGGACAGGTGTTTAAGCTAAGGCTGGCCGGTCGAGAGAGGAGCCAGAGATGGGTGTGAAGAGGAAGCAGCACGGGGCGGAATTCAAAGCTCGTGTGGCGATGGCGGCGCTGTCGGGGGAGAAGACCCTGGCGGAGTTGTCGGCTGAATTTGGGGTTCATGCGACAATGATCAGCGCGTGGAAGCAGGAGCTGGTGAAGCGCGCGGGGGAATTATTCGAGCGCGGCAACAAGGCGGCCGTTGCCGAGGACGCACAGAAGATGATCGATGATCTGCACCGCAAGATCGGCCAGTTGCAGGTTGAACGGGATTTTCTTGC
>JAQTXO010000342.1 GCA_028688765.1 Acidiphilium sp.
CACCTGGTTCGCCGACTGGCTCAACGGCATCGCCACCCCCGAAGGTGCCGAAAGCTTCGCCGACATCACCACCCGCGCCCAAACCGTCATGTCCAACCTGCTCGCCGCCCCCGCACCCCTCCTCATCGTCTCCCACGGCGCCTTCTTCCGCGCCCTGCGCGGCGTCATGGGCCTCGAACTCGACATCCGCACCGAAAACGCAACGCCGATTTTGTGCGAGCCAGTGGCCGAGGGGTGGCGGGCGACGAAGTTTGCGTGAAGGAAGGGAAGCAAGAAAGCGGTTCTTTTTTGTAAAAAAGAACCAAAAAACTTTTTTTATGCTCGGACCGGGCGTTTTCGGGGTCGTTAACTCAATATAAATCAACCAAAACGTCCGGTCCCCGGTTATCAGTTCGCCACGATCCGGCGATACAAATGCCACGTCGCATGCCCCAGGATCGGCACCACCACCACAAGGCCGAATAACAGCGGGATCGCCCCCAGCACGACACTCGTGACCACGACAAACCCCCACGCCAGGATCGTCCCCGGATTGGTCCTGAACGCCCTGACCGAAATCGCCACCGCCGTCCCGACCGAAACATGGCGATCGAGCAGCAACGGCATCGAAACGCAGCCCACCACCAGCCCGATCAGAGCGAACACAAACCCCGTGCCCACCCCCGCGACAATCAGCGTCCAACCCGCCGGCGTCTCGAACACCGCCGAGACGAACCCGCCAATCGTCGCCGGCATCGCCGGCCCGATCGTCGCGCGAAAAATCGCCGCCGCCGTCGCGATCCACGCGAAATAAAGCAAAATCTCGCAAGCACCGAGCGCCAGAATCGCCCCGATCTGCGGCGACCGGAACACCCCGGCCGCATCCGCAAGCGACGCCGACCCCACCGCCTCACGCCGCCTGCTCAACTCAGCAAGCCAGATCGTCGCCAGCGGCCCGATCAGCGTGAAACCGGACACAACCGGAAACACCATCGGAATCACCGCATGCCGCGCCATCGCCGCAACCCCCAGCAGAACGGCAATCGGATAAATGATCGCGAGCATCACCACATCGGTCCGGTTCGCCTTGAAATCCTCAAGCCCCCGCCCGAGCGCAATCCTGATATCGCCCCACCCGACCCGCTGAACCTGCGGATCACCGTCACGCGCACGCTCCTGCCAATATTCCCCCGGTGTCGCGGTGCCGATCTGTCCAACCGGACCGGCCGGGGCGGTAAAAATCCATTCGATGGGATTGCGTATGGCCATTTATATTGTCTCCTCCTGAACCCGCCCTTGAATGAGCGGGTATTGTCATGACAGTTCGAACCGTTCGGTCGTTATGTCCGGCCGTAACGTGATCTTTTATATTTTACTGTACAAATTCAGGGAGTGACTCTGCTCTATTTTATTATATCCCGCGCTTCGGCAAATTCTTGAGGCATTCACCGTAAACACGACAGACTGTAGGAAGCTCCGCACCATTCCTAACCGCTTGTTTTCGTTTGGACTGGTCCGGCATCCGTGGTCATTTAGCTGCTGAGGCAACGCCCCAGACTCTACTTGTAGAGTGATTGAAAGCACCAACTCAACAAAAAAAACGCACCACCCCGTCCCCGGTTGATTTTCAGCGGTTCCGGTTCATGATCGCCCGAAACAACAGGAACCGGCATCATGGATATCAGCCTCTTCGCCCCTCGCCACATGGACATCGGCGGCGGTGCCGTCTCGCGCATCGCCGCCATGCTGCACCGCCTCGGCGTCAGCCGCCCCCTGATCGTGACCGACCCGGTCATGGTCAGCCTCGGCCTGATCGACCGCATCCGCGCACCGCTCGATCAAGCCGGCATCCCCCACACCATCTTCAGCGACACGGTCCCCGAACCGGTCGATACCGTCATCGAAGCCGGCGTGCGCTTCGCCGCTGATCTCGATATCGACTGCATCATCGCCTTCGGCGGCGGCTCCCCGATCGACACGGCAAAAGCCATCAACATCCTCCGCGCGGCAGGGCAGGGGGCCCGCATGCGCGATTTCAAAGTCCCCCACACCGCCGACCACGCCGCCCTGCCGCTGATCGCAATCCCCACCACCGCCGGCACCGGCTCCGAAGCCACCCGCTTCACCGTCATCACCGATACCGGCACCGATGAAAAAATGCTCATCGCCGGCCTCGGTGCCCTGCCGGTCGCCGCCATCGTCGATTTCGAACTGTCCATGAGCGTCCCCGCCCGCACCACCGCCGATACCGGGATCGACGCCTTCACCCACGCCCTCGAAGCCCTGGTCTCCCGCCGCGCCAACCCGATCTCCGATGGCTACGCCCGCGCCGCCCTGCGCTTGATCGGCCCCAACCTCCGCACCGTCTACCGCGAACCCGACAACCGCGCCGCACGCGCCGCGATGATGCTCGGCGCCACCCTCGCCGGCCTCGCCTTCTCCAACGCCTCCGTCGCCCTGGTCCACGGCATGTCCCGCCCGATCGGCGCGCACTTCCACGTCCCCCACGGCCTGTCCAACGCCATGCTGCTCCCCGCCGTCACCCGCTACTCCCTCAACGCCGCCCTGCCACGCTACGCCGAAGCCGCCCGCCTCGCCGGCTTCGCGCCGGACACCGACGCCGACCAACTCGCTGGCGCCCGCCTCCTCGAAGAACTCGAAACCCTCAACCACGACCTCGCCGTCCCCACCCCCTCCGCCTTCGGAATCGCCCGCTCGGACTGGGACCGCACCCAACCCACCATGGCCACCCAGGCCCTCGCCTCCGGCAGCCCCGCCAATAACCCGCTCATCCCCGATGAAACCGAGATCATGAAAATTTACGCCGAGATTTATTAGGGAAGGGGAGGAAGCCGAAAGAAGGGTTCTTTTTTGCAAAAAAGAACCAAAAAACTCTCTAACTCCGTGCCCGTGCCCTCTCGAACGCCCGTGCCCCAACTAACAAAAGTTTTTCCTGCTTACCCATAAGCCTCAGCCAATTTCAACAAGCGATACGGCATAGGCGGCGCCGTGACGATAGCGTAGCCGAGTCGGGGGATCATGCTGGCGAGGTCGTATCTGCGGTTGAAGCGGTACTCGAACTCGGCGAGGTATCGCGGTACGTGTTTGGTGCTGATTGCCCGGTAGGTACCGTTGATTGCGGATTTGATGTTGCCGAGCGCGGTATTGACCCATTTGAAGGCGGGGTTGCGAACGGCTGCGGGGCCACTGCCCGTCAGGGTCGGCTGATGCTGGCATCCGGCATCGGTCACGCGATGAAAACAGGCCAGCCCGTCGCTGACCACCGTGCAGGACGGATCGAGGCTGGTCAGGGAAAAGCGCGAAATTGCCTGGCCGGTGAACCCTGCCACACGGCGCAGTTTCAGCCGGACCGGCTTGCCGTCATCGGTGGTTTCAACCGCCGCGACAAACGGCGTCTTGCCCGGGGCGCCCCGTCCGCGCTTGCCGCCGGATCGCTCGCCGCCCAGAACCGCGTCATCGATTTCAACCCGCCCTTTCAGGCGTTTGCGCCCGTCGCGCTCCATCATGGCCTGCTGGATCTTGTGCTTGAGCATCCACGCCGTGGTCTGGCGCACACCAAGCCGGCGGCCCAGTTCGATCGATGATATCCCCTGCTTGCTCTGCGTCAGATGATACATCGCACGAAACCATGTGCGCAGCGGCAGCTTGGTCGCGGCAAAGATCGTCCCGGCGATCAGCGAGGTCTGGCGGCGGCAGGTGGTGCATTGAAACGACCCGCGTGTCTTGATCACGCTGTGCGATGTCCCGCCGCAAACCGGGCAGGAAAACCCCTCCGGCCAGCGCAACTTGATCACCACCGCCCGGCATTGCTCCTCAGTGCCGTACAACCGATCAAATTCAGCCTCGCTCAGCCCCTTCTGCAACTGAACCGCATTGCGTGCCATCAAAAACCTCCGCGTATACCTCAATGTTCATGCTTCGTACCAGACTGAAAGCGGCTGATCAACATGGGTAAGCAGGAACGGCTTTGCGAAGATCGAGGGCGGCGGAATCTTTGGCTTCGCGGGATCGCGCATATGGGTCGTCACATGATCATCCTTGTCCTGGAGCGGGGGCATACCGTTTTCAGCTTGGCGATACCTTACCC
>JAQTXO010000343.1 GCA_028688765.1 Acidiphilium sp.
GTTGAGGCCCTGGCCGCCGGGATCGGTCAGCAGGCCGGAGAGGCCGATATTGGTCCAGGCCGGCAGGGCTTCGCCGGCGAGATCGGACAGATGGGCGAGGTTGGGGATGCGCGCGGTGAGTTTGAGTGCGACGCCCGCGAGCTTCGCCGGGGTGGCGATGCCGCCGGCGACGCCGAAGGTGGCGTTGCCGACCTTGGCGGCGAGGTTGACGGCGAAGCGGTCGTCGGCGGGGGTGGTGGAGGACGGGGTGGTGGGAGATGGTGTGGTGGTTGCGGCGGGTTTTTCGGGCGGTTTGCCCAGGGCGGCCGCGAGGATCGGGCCGAGCGGGCCGGCGGTGCCTTCGAGCCCGACCGGCTTGTTCTGGTACGATCCGGCGAGGGCGAGGTTCAGCGGCTGGTCGAACGAGGCCATCGTGGCGTTGAGCGAGGTGATCGCGAGGCCCTTGCGCCAGCTCGCGAGGTCGGACGCGCCGGCGGTGAGGCTGGCGTTGGTGACGTTGGGCAGTTCGGCGGGGTGGCCGCCGGCCGGTGCGTCGGCTTGCGCGATCTGGGCTTTGAAATCGACCGATTTGAGCGGCGGAAGCTGGTAGCCGCCGGCATAGGTGTCGAGCGTGGCGAGGTCCGGGATCACGGCGTGGACCGCGAGGACGTAGCCCTCGGCGTGACGCGGATGCGCGATGCTGCCTTTGAGCGCGAGCGTCGCGTTCTGCGCGCCGATGGTGAGATCGATCGGCCATGCGCCGGTGCCGCCGCCGGTGAGGCGCGAGACCGGGCCGGTGGTGCCGGTGAGGGTGAAGGGCGCGCCGTCGTACTGCGCCTGCATATCGAGGTGGAGCGGCGCGCCGAGGGCGGCGGCGCTGCCGGTGAAATGGGTGATGGTCAGCACGCGCGGGGCGGATGGCGCGGCCAAGGGCGCGAGGGTGCCGGGGCCCATCGGCGCAGCGGCGGGCTTGTAGGTGATGGTGCCGTTTTCGATCGAGACCGATTGCAGCGCGATGCGGTTGGCGTGGGAGGGCGCGACAGACGCGGATGATGCAGATGATGCGGTCGAGGTGGGCTGATCCGGGGTGAACAGCCAGTTCGGTGTGCCGGTGGGTCCGTATTCCAGGGTGATCGCGGGGTCGATCAGGTCAAGTTTGACGATGTCGATCTGGTGGCTGAGCAGGGGCAGCAGCGCGACCTGGGCCTGGACGCGGCGGAGCGTCACCATGTTCGCATCGGCGAAGCCGGGCGGATTGGCGAGGGTGATGCCGGTTGCCGAGATGGTCGGGACCATCGAGAGGCGCATCCGCAGATTGCCGGTGATGCTCGCCTGCCGCCCGGTCGCGCGTTCGACCGCAGCGATGATTTCGGGCTTGTAGCGATTGGGGTTGAAGGTGGCGACGAAGATGAGCAGTGCTGCGACCGGCACCACGATGACCAGCCCGATCGCGATCAGCACGATGCGGCCGGTCGAGCGGCGGGGCGGGGTCGAGGCGCGGCTGGGTCTTTGCATGGGATTCCGCATAGGGGCTTTCCCGCGACGCGGCGAGCGGCGCAGGGTTGTATTGCGATTAATTCAGAAGCCGAACATGTGATCGAAAGAGATCCGCGTGCCGCTCCGCTTGCCGTGATAGCCGAACAGGCGGCAGGTGACATCCCGGATGATGACGTAGCCGCCGGTGGCGCGCCCGAGTTCGGCCTCGGTGAAGATCGACCAGGGCTCGACCGTTGCCGATCCGGAACAGGCGATTTCGAGCGCGCGTTCGGCAACCGGGATGCCGGTGGCGTCGTGCAGGATCAGCGTGGTGGCCGAGTGCCGGTGCCACGGGGCGGATGACGGGTAGGCGAGGACGCAGAAGCTCTGGCGGTCGGGCGTGCCGAGATCGAGGAACAGCCGGGTCGAGAGGCCGGGCGGCGGGCCGGAATAGGATTGCGGCTCGCCCTTCCAGGTCATCAGCGTGTTGAACATATGCGCGCCGAAACTGGTTTCGGCGGCGTGGGTGCCGTCGCGCCGCTCGTAGCGGAACAGGCCGTGGAGCCAGCCATCGGCCTCGCCGCCCTGCGAGAAATCGTACATCAGCTCGGCGTGGCCGCCTTCGGGCAGGGCGTCGGGGGTGAGGATGTCGTCGAGGTCGATCGCGAGGGCGTGGTCGCGCGGCAGCGCGCCGTAGCTTCGTTCGGCGATTGGGGTACCATCGGGGGCGAAGATTTCGAGGCGGATCGGCAGGGTGGCCTGGGTGTGGGCCATCGGGGTCGGCAGGGCGACCGAGGTGAAGTCACGGCGCGGCAGGATCGGGAACGGCAGCAGGAAGCCGCGCCCGAGCAGAGGCGACAGAGTGCGCAGCGTGGGATCGGGTTTCAGGTCGGCGCGTTCGACGTTGACATGGGCGATCCTGGTGCGGCCCATGCGGGTGACCTCGTAGCGCGGGCGCACGACGTGGCGACCGGCGCGGAGTTCGATCTGGGCGGGCCAGCGGAGATCGGGCAGGAGATCGGCGACATCGACCGCACGCGAGGCGAAGGCGGGGATTGGCGCCGCGAGCGGCACCGGGGTTTCCGCCCCCATCCGGTCGAGGCTGACCGAACCGGGGGCGATCGGCACGGCGTGGCTGTTCTGGAGCCACAGCACCACACGCTCGTCATCGCGCGGGGCGGGCAGGCCGGCGAAGCGCTCGGAGGGCCAGGCATTGGCATCATGGGTGCAGGACAGGCTGTCCGAGCCATCGGTGGCGTAGGTGTCGAGCGCGTATTTCACCACATCGTGCCCGGCGACGCCGATGGCGTGGATGAACAACTGGCCGGTGAACGGGCCGAGATTATGGGCGCGGCGGACATCCCCGCTCGCAAGCTCGATCGTGCCCGCGTGATCGGGGATCGGGCGTTCGAAATCGGCCAGCACCGAACCGTCGGCATCGAACAGGCGGCACCAGAGCCGGATGTTCCTGCCGCCATAGCCGGTCCAGTAATTCGCGGTGACCAGGCGGGTCGCCATATGGTCGTCATCGCGGAAGAAGGCGAAATTCGTCGCGAAATTGAGCGGGTCGAGGTAGCGCCGCCTGTTGGTCAGCATGGTCTCGGGCAGGCGGACGGCATCGAGCGTGTGGATCGGGGTGCCGTGCGGCAGCAGTGGCTTGAGGCGCTCGGCGAGGCGGTGGGCATCGAAGGCGGCGATCAGGACCGTGCGGGCCTTGGTGGTGGCAATCTCGGTGAGCGGGCGGGCGGCGATGCCGCCGCGCGGTGCGCCGATCGCCAGCGTGTCGTGAACGTAGACGCCCTCGACCGCGAATTCCGGGGCAAGGGCGCGCAACGGCGCGAAAATCTGTTCGGGGTCGTAGATTGCGACCGGGCCGGTGGCGTTGAGTTCGGCGACCAGTTCCGCAAGGCGGGCGGCGGCGAGCGGGTGGGCGAGCGCCTTGTAGACGGCATTGCCGCCGCGCAGATTGTCGAACGTGTCGATCTCAAGCATCGGGTCAGATCCCCAGCAGGCGGCGCAGGGACTGGGCCGCCATCGGCGTGTCGTTCAGCGGGGCCGTGGGCCATGTCGTCAGCCGTCCCGCGAAGTCGCGGGCGCGGCCACAGGCGATCATGTCGTTCATGAAGGCGCCGATCCGGGTCGATTTGCCCGGCAGCCGCGCGAGCATCACCGGGGCGGCGGTGGCGACCGCCTCGGAGACCATCGAGACCGAATCGGCGGTTACCACGATGGCGTCGGCCAAAGCGAGCATGCCGAAATAGGGGTTCCCGCCGGACATGTCCCACAGATAGGCGCCGCGCGGGGCCAGTGCCTCGTGCAGGGCGGCGCGGGCGGCGGCATCGGTGCGGCGCGAGGGGGTGAGCATCAGTCCGACCCGGTCGGCATCCATCATCGCGGCGAGGCCGGCGGCGAGGTCGCGCGCGGCGGCGGTATCGAGCCGGTAGCGGCCATTCGAACCGCCGATCAGCACGGCGACCAGCGGGCGCGGCAGAGCGGCGAATACCGGCGCCCAGCGGGCGCGGGCCTCGGCCAGCACCGCCTCGTTCACCCGGTGCAGCGCGGTGCGGGTGACGATGACGTTGGGGCCGGTGATGTCGTCATGCTTCGCGGCGAGCC
>JAQTXO010000344.1 GCA_028688765.1 Acidiphilium sp.
CCGGAACACCCCCGATCAGCCCGAGCCGCGCCAGCGCCGCCCCGATGAACCGGTAATCCGCCCGCGCCCCGCTCTGCCACGATCCACCATAAAAAAACACCACGACCGGCAGCGCCCGGCGCTGGCGGACCGGTCGATAGATATCCAGCCGGTGATAGGGGTTGGGCCCATAAACCACATCCCGCGTCACCGCCGTTCCGTAACGTGGTGCGATGGCATTCAGCAGGTCGATCTGGCTCGGCAGTTTCATGTCAAACTTCTGTAACTGGCGGACAGACAAAAAATCGTCCCATCGGCCCGAACCGCAAGGCCGCTGGTCGGCATAATCGGAACACAAGGCAGAAATTGCCCGGCAGATTCTGCCGGGTGGTCGGCCCAGCCCGGCCACCCACCAGCCAGAGCCGCACAAAGCCGCGCCCTTATCATCTGGCATGATATCTGCATTGACGCTGCCTGCCTATTGAAATCATCCTCGCAACCAGGAGATCGATCCATGATCCTTCCCGTCAACAACGCAATCTCCCAACCGATCGCCTATGCCGGCGGCCAGCCCTCGACCGCGAAGCCCAGCTTCGGCAACGCGCTTCAGGCCACCATGGCCCAGCTCCAGGCGACCAATCACGGCACCAACGCACTGTTTCACCACAAGCACGACCAATCCGGCACCACCAATCAAAGCCAATCCCCGAGCCAGAGTCCCTTCGCCGCCGCTGCGGGGGCTGTATCCGGCCTGACCATGCCCGCGCTCTGATTGGCCCCCGCGCCAAACCCGGCTATTGCGCGGGCCATGCCGGCTACATCCACCACCATCCGGCCCGTCTGGGCCGGACTTGAACTCACCCGCCCCCTGGTCATGGGCATCCTGAACGCGACGCCGGACAGTTTTTCCGCGACCAGTGCCGTCTTCGACCCCGAAGCGGTAATCCGTGCCGGCCACGCCATGCTGAACGAGGGTGCCGATATCCTCGACATCGGCGGTGAATCGACCCGGCCCGGCAGCGCGATCATCGAGCCCACACTCGAAATCGAGCGGATCCTCCCGGTCATCCGCGCCATGGTCGCCGCCGGCGCCGTCGTCTCGGCCGATACCCGCAACGCCGCCACCATGAAGGCAGCACTCGATGCCGGGGCCCGCATCATCAACGACGTCTCCGGCCTCACCCACGATCCCGCCGCCGCCCCTCTGCTCGCCGCAAGTGGCTGCCCGGTGATCCTCATGCACATGCGCGGCACACCCCAGACCATGTCGCACCACGCCCACTATGACGACCTTGTCGCCGAGATCCTCGCCGAACTGACAGCGAGGCGCGATGCCGCCCGCGCTGCCGGTATCGCCGATGCCGCCATCGCCCTCGACCCCGGTTTCGGCTTCGCCAAACGCGGGGCGCAGAACATCGATCTGCTGCGCGGCCTGCCCCGGTTCCACGCGCTCGGCCACCCGGTTCTGGTCGGCGTCTCGCGCAAGCGCTTCCTCGGCGACATCACCGGCGAACCCGATCCCGCCCGCCGTGACCCGGCATCCATCGCCGCCGCCCTGTTCGCCGCCCGCCATGGTGCTGCCATTCTCCGGGTGCACGACGTCGCCGGCACGATCCAGGCCCTCCGCGTGGCCCGTGCGCTCGAACCCGATGCCGGCTATATCTGATCCCTGACCCGAAAAGGACTTCGTTCGTCCCATGAACCACGTCGCCCCCGCCAGCCGAGCCCGCCGCCTGTTCGGCACCGATGGGATTCGCGGTCGCGCGAATACCGCCCCGATGACCGCGGAAATCGCGATGCGCCTCGGTCAGGCGGCGGGTCTGCTGTTCACCCGCGGCACCCATCGCCATCAGGTCATCATCGGCAAGGACACCCGCCTTTCGGGCTATATGCTGGAACCCGCGCTGACCGCGGGCTTCATCGGCGCCGGGATGGACGTCACCCTCGCGGGTCCGCTGCCCACCCCGGCGATCGCCATGCTCACCCGCAGCCTGCGCGCCGATCTCGGCGTCGTCATCTCGGCGTCGCACAATCCGTTCGAGGATAACGGCATCAAGCTGTTCGGGCCGGATGGGGCCAAACTCTCCGATGAGACCGAATCCGAAATCGAAGCCCTGATGGATCAGGATCTCAGCGACCGTCTCGCCCATGCCTCCGCCCTCGGGCGCGCGGTGCGTCTGGTCGATGCCGGGGGGCGCTATATCGAATCGGCCAAATCCAGCCTGCCGCGCGGCCTCCGCCTCGACGGGCTGCGCGTCGTGCTCGACTGCGCCAACGGCGCCGCCTACAAAGTCGCCCCCGCCGCCCTGTGGGAACTCGGCGCCGAGGTGATCGCGCTCGGCGTCAACCCGGACGGGTTCAACATCAACAAGGAGTGCGGCTCAACCGTCCCCGGCTTCCTCTCCGCCGCCGTGCTCGAACACCGCGCCGATCTCGGCATCGCGCTCGACGGCGATGCCGACCGGCTGATCCTGGTCGATGAGCGCGGCACCGTGATCGATGGCGATCAGGTCCTCGCCCTGATCGCCCGCGCTTTCCAGGCCGATCATCGCCTGTCGGGCGAAGCCGTGGTCGCCACCGTCATGTCCAATCTCGGGCTGGAGCGCTATCTCGCCTCGCTCGGCCTCGCTTTGCACCGCACCACCGTCGGCGACCGCTACGTCGCCGAAGCGATGCGCGCGCGCGCCCTCAACCTCGGCGGCGAGCAATCGGGCCATATCATCCTCTCCGACTTCGCCACCACCGGCGATGGGCTGATCGCAGCACTTCAGGTCCTCGCCGTGCTGGTGCGCGATGGACGACCCGCCAGCGAGGTCTGCCGCCTGTTCGACCCGCTGCCGCAGCGCCTGCGCAACGTGCGGTTCGCCGGCACCTCGCCGCTTCTATCCCCGAAAGTCATCGCCGCCACCTCTCATGCCGAGGCAAAGCTCTACGGCACCGGCCGTCTCCTGATCCGCGCCTCCGGTACCGAACCGCTGATCCGCGTGATGGCCGAAGGCGAAGACGAGGCGATGATCATCGGCCTCGTCGACGAGCTCTGCGGCGTGATCGAAGCTGCATCGGTCCCCGCCAGCACCGTGGCCTGAACGCACGGCGCACGACCATGGTGCCCCGCATCCTCGCGATCGGCGGTTCGGACAGCAGCGGCGGGGCCGGTATCGAGGCGGACATCAAGACCATCACGATGCTCGGCGGCCATGCCATGACCGCGATCACCGCGATCACCGCCCAGGACAGTCAGGGCATCATGGCGATCGCGCCCACCGCGCCCGATCTCGTCGCCCGCGCGATCCGCATGGTCGCCGCCGATATCGGCCTCGATGCGGTGAAGATCGGCATGATCGGAACGCCGGACATGCTCGCCGCCATCGTCGATGCGCTGCGCGCCGTCGCCGGTTCGGTCCCGATCGTGCTCGACCCGGTTTTGGCCTCGACCAGCGGCACCACCCTGCTCGACCCCGCAGCCCTCGGCCGTCTGCGCGACACCCTGATGCCTCTGGTCGCCCTCGTCACGCCCAACCGTCCCGAGGCCGCGATCCTGACCGGGCTGAACGTCGATACCGTGCCGGACATCCGCGCCGCAGGCGAAGCCCTCTGCCGAATGGGTGCCGGTGCCGCGCTGATCAAGGGCGGTCATTTCGAGGGCACCCACTCGATCGATCATCTGGTCACCCCGGACCGCATGACCGAATTCCGGATGCCGCGCCTTGCGACACGGCACACCCACGGCACCGGCTGCACGCTCGCGAGCGCGATCGCCATCGGCCTCGCGCGCGGCCTGTCGCCCGATGACGCGATCGGACAGGCACGGAAATTCCTGCACGCGGCGCTGCTGGCCGCTCCCGGCTTCGGACAGGGCAGGGGGCCACTGGGCCACGCCGCCGCGCGTTGAGCTTACCCCTTGTTTTCGGGCGATATCGTTCTGATCTCCGCTTGAATCGCATCAGGAGATCGAACGCCATGAAAACGCTCTACCACTCGATCTCGCTGCGGCGCGCGCCGGCCCTGGTCTGGCCGAACTCGGTCTTGATCACGCGCAGCTCGTCGCCGATGATGGTCGAGACCCGCTCCGGTCGCGCCAGGATGTCGAGC
>JAQTXO010000345.1 GCA_028688765.1 Acidiphilium sp.
GCTTTCTGATGCGTTGTTAAAAGGTTCATCGTATTTCTCCCTCGCTGTGACCGGGACCGCCCCGGCCCGCCAGGGCCGGTGAATTTCGTCCCGCCCGCGTGACGGAAAGGGTCACATGGTCCCGGACCATATGACCCTATGCTTGGCCTAAAAGCCTGACATCACCATCTGCCCACGGTCACGGGCGCGTTTCATGATCGGCGTTCCCGTATATTCCTGACCTGAGACGCGGGCTTTGTTGTAGATCTCCCGCTTGTCTAGGCTGCTGTAGATGAACATCAGAGCGGCATGTTTCATGTCGTGGAAGGGTGACAGGCTCCATGACAAAACATCGCCTTGCTCTTGTGCGGGCAGATGACTGCGTAATTCCTCCACGCGGTCTTGCTCATATCGTCCGCATTCGGCGGACATCTTAACCGTGATCTCAAGGCTGCACGAGAGGCCCGCATCGTAGAGTGCTGCCGGTTCGACGGCATCACCAAGGGTGCTGCGCGCCTTGCGGATATAGCTTTCTGCCAAGGTCTGGCGGTCGCCGGCAAAGCGCAGGCAACCGCCTTCGCATGCCGAGGCGAAGGTCACGATTTTTTGCATGATTTGCCAGTCCTGCCCGACGCCAAGCAGGGACCATGACCGGACGCGGATTTGTCTGCCTCCGCTCCGGCACTCAAACAAATTATTGTCGCCACCCAGCTCGAAAAACATGAACTGATCCGCATAGAACGGGTCTGTTTCAAAGAGGGTGTTAAGATCGTCGGCCCGAAACCGGATTGCGGCGAAATCATCGACAAGGCGAGAGGACATTCATTTTCTCCAAGCGGTAGCGGCGGAATTGCCGGTTGCTTCTTTTCTGGCGTGAAGCGGGGGAGCCTGGGGCAAGAGCGGGCGATATTTGGCCGGGACTGGCCGGGCGGCGGTGAGCGCGGGGTGAAGCCCTGCGATCGGCGCGGCCCGTGCCAGGCTGTAGGCCGAATGTCGCACGGGCGCATCGCGCCTTTACTCTTGCCCCAGGGGGCGGCAGCCCCCTCGCCGCCAGGCGAGGCCCGGCCCGCAGGGCCGCTTCATTCTCTCTGCGGCTCAACGCCGGGAGTGGGGGCTTGTCGCCCCCTTGCCCGCTTCTAGTCGGGAACCAGATTGAAGCCGCAAAACGCGCAATTCGCGGCGATGATCGCGGGATGCTGGTAGCCATCGCCGGCGCTCGTCTGCGCTTCCAGCACCCGATAGTCCCATGTTTTCCATCCGGTGATGCGCTGGGCGTGATCAAACGCCTCGTCATCGACAAACTCGACGGTGACGCTGTGCAGCCACTCGAAATGCACGACGCCGGGAATATCGAGCATAATCCCAGCCGCGTTGCTGATATGGGTTTCATGTTCGGCTTCGCTGGCGTTTTTCGGGTAGGGATAGGGGTATCCGTTCCGCAAGATCAGCCGCATCGGCTGCACCCGCTTGGAAGGAATGTTCACGGTGTCTGGGCTGTTTGCTGCGAGGCTCATGGTGGTTCTCCGTCAGTAAGGCCGGGACCGCCCCGGCTCTTTTCTGGCGTGTGAAGGCAACGGGAGGGGGCAATGGCGCGCGGGACCGGCCGGGTTGCGCGGGGCGCGGGGCGAAGCCCTGTCGCCCTGGGCGGCCCTGCCGGTCGGTAGCGGGCCGTTGCGGGAGGGGCGGTGCGCCGCCCCTCCCTACGGTCGCCGCGTCTGCGGCGATCGGTCCCCGGCCCACCAGGGCCGGCAAATTTCGCTGTGCGGAAACGAGAAATTGCTGTTGCTATATAAATGGGGAGTATTAGGCTAAACCACGGTGATTTTGAAAACAGGTGTGAGGCCTAATGCGCAAACAGAAGTATGCACCATGGGAATATTATGTTTTTGCGTTTTTATTTAATGATGGCACCGCATGGATAGGGCAAACGCAACAACCGAAAAAATATCCGAACGCAATACAAAAAATATTTGGTGAGTCCTGCCAAGTGGTTTTGTTAGAACAATTCCATACGTATCTCGAATACCCCGGTCGAGCAGAAGTATATCAATGGCGCTATCGATTTAGTCAGGAAGGTGTGAGGATAAGGGTCCAGAGCGAAGAACGCACTTATACTGTTTCTTTGGATATGCTCAACGACGATCTTAGAGCGCGAGCGGGCAATCTTGTATTAGATCAGAAAATCAAAGCATGGCTTGCGGCTACTCGGAAACGTCATCTGAAAAAACAACCATCGCCGTCGAAAATAGCTCGGCTGAACCGTCGCGCTAAAGAAAACAGTCGTCGGCTGGCGAGAGAAAACGCACGGCGTTTCGCAGATGAAAAGCAAGGTCCAAGGGGTGAGGGGGGAGGGGCGGGACTGTGGCCCCGCCCATGATAGTCAGCCCTGGTTGGTCCGCAGCGGTGCCGGGAGCCAGGTGGTATCGGCGGCAATGAGGGCGGCTTCCTCGGCCATGACGCCCTTTTTCAATCCGGCGAGTTTCGCGGTCTCGGCCTCGCTCGCGGCTTCGGTAACGGCTTCGGTGATCGCATCCTTGCTGACCCGCCCGAAATAGGTGGCGGCGGTCGGCGTCCAGTGCTGCCGCATATCGAGGTCCAGCGTGGCGGCGAGTTTTTCCGCATAGATGCCGGGCTTCGCGGCGCTGCCGTTCTGCCCCTTGCCGTAGGTGGCATCGACAAGAGAAGCAGACAGGACCGCGATCAGGTCCAGCACGTCCTCATCGCTGAGGGCCATGACCGCATCCCACATGCGGGCGGCATCGCCGCCAAGGCGCATATTCCACCGGCTTCTCTGGTCATTCAGCGGGGTTTCGTCGGGGCAACCGACACGCTGATTTTCGGGAATGTAGGTGGTGCTTGGATGAACGGTTAGAACCGGGGTGCCGTGGGACATTTCCCGCACGGCGAGGCTGTGAGCCAGCACGCGCAAGGCGATGTCGGGGCGTTTCACCAGTTCGAGGCGCAGCGCGATGGTGCGGGCGGCGTGAAGTTCGGCCAGCAACGCCTCGGGAACCTTCGGCCCGGTCGGGGCTTGTGTCACCGGCCCGGCATCCTCGTCACCGTTTTCGTTCTGCCCGTCGGTGCTGATCGGGCGGCGCAGCGCGTCAAGCGCGGGCCGGTCCTCGGGGCGAACATAGCCAAGTTCCAGTTTGACGGAACCATCATTGTGCAAGGCCAGCCAGCCTCCGGCGAGGGCCATTTCGGCGGGGTCGAAGGCGCGTTCCTTGTCGCGCAAGCTCTCTATTTCGGCATCGATGGCGTCCAGCCGGTCGCTGGTTTCATCGTCGGGTGTGTCGCCATCTTCGGCCAGCCGGTCATATTCCTCGGCCAAGGCGCTGAGGCGGGCCGCATCGTCCTCGTTCAATTCGACGTGGCGCGGATGAATACGGGTGAAGGTCCGCAATGTGTCGTAGGTCAGCGCGGGGTCTGCCTCAATCCATTTCCAGCCCTGTGCCAGAACCTCGGGGATCATGGCGGTCAGGCGCTCGGTGGCGAGGCGCAGCACCAGGGCGCTATCCTCGGCGTATCCGGTGTCTCGGTCATCGAACAGGTCGCGGGTAATGGCTCCCCCTGCGGCGATATAGGCGTCCTCGCCAATAAAGCGGAACCGATAATCGGTCGTTTTCATCTTCTCATGCGTGAGAAGCTGCACGATGCGGGAGCGTTCGGCCGGGTAGTGCCATTCGGAAATATCGGCAAAAACCTGTTCCTGTTCGGCGTGATCCTCGGAAACCGTGAAGCCCATGACCTGCTCAAGCGTGAGTTTGTCAGCCCGGAACGCTTCGATGATGACGGGCGACAGGCTGGCGAGTTTCATGCGGCGTGTCACCACGCCGGGGGTGACGCCAAAGCGGGCGGCCACGTCCTCGATGCTGTGACCCTGTGCAATCAAGCCAGCGAAAGCAGCGAACTGGTCGGCGGGGTGCATCTGCTCGCGCATGACGTTCTCGGCAAGGCTTGCCTCAAGGGCGGCATCCTCTCCGACGATCTGCACGGGCACCATGTAGGATTTCGGCAGTTTCTTGGCCTTGCAAAGCTGCTTGAGGGCAGCAAGGCGGCGGCCTCCTGCAACAACCTCGTATTTT
>JAQTXO010000346.1 GCA_028688765.1 Acidiphilium sp.
CTATTGCCAGGCGATCAGCAAATTCGCCCCGCACCCCAAGGCTGCCGAACTCTGGCAGGAATTCATCTATTCCGATGAAGGCCAGTTGCTCTATCTCAAAGGCTTCGCCCATCCGGCGCGCTTTTCGGCCATGGTCAAGGCCGGTGCGATCCCGGCGGCGATGATGGCGGCATTGCCCCCGGCCAAGCCCTATGGCGAGGCCCTGTTCGCAACCATCGAACAAACGAAAAAGGCTCAAGCGGCCCTGACCGAGAACTGGACCAAAATGGTCAAGGCGTGAGTGCGGCAACGACACCACCGCCAGCCCGGGCCGCCCGGTCCGGCGGCTGGTTCACCTTCGTGTTCATGGCGCCGTTTCTGCTCTACGTTTCGGCGTTCCTGATCCTGCCGACCCTGATGCTGCTGGCGACCGCCTTCCTCGGCAAGCACGGGCTGACGTTGCACTATGTCCGTTCTCTGGCTCAGGGCCAGACAGTGGTGGCGTTCCGCAACTCGATCGAGCTTTCCGCCATGGCCGCCTTCGTCGGCCTCGTGATCGGCGGGCTGACCGCCTATTTCGTGTTGCTGCCGGGTATGCCGCGCGGGCTGCGCTCGCTGGTGACCACCTTCGGCGCGGTGGCGGCGAATTTCGCGGGCGTGCCGCTCGCCTTCGCGTTCATCGCCACGCTCGGCAGCCTCGGGATCATTACCGTCTGGCTCAAACTGATCGGAATCAATCTCTACGGCAGCGGTTTCACCCTCTATTCCCTGCCGGGCCTCGTGCTGGTCTATGCCTATTTCCAGATCCCGCTGATGGTCATCGTGATCACCCCGGCGCTCGAAGCACTCCGCCGCGAATGGCGCGAGGCGGCGGAAAACCTCGGCGCTTCGGCGTGGGATTACTGGCGCCATGTCGGCCTGCCGATCCTGCTGCCCTCGCTGCTTTCGGCCTATATCCTGCTGTTCGGCAACGCGTTCTCGGCTTATGCCACGCCCTACGCGCTGACCTCGGGGATTGTCGCCCTCGTGCCGGTCGCGATCAGCAATGTCCTGTCCGGCAACGTCATGGTCTCGCAGCAGACCGGCGCCGCCCTCGCCCTTGGCATGATCGGGGTGATGGTCGTGGTCATGGGTATCTATGCGCTGATCGCCCGCCGGGTGGGCCGCTGGGTGAAACGATGACACGGCGCGGCGCCACCCTGATCCCCGGAATCGGGCTCGGTGTGGTCGGGCTTTATTTCATCACGCCGTTGCTCGCGACCGGGGTGTTCAGCCTGTGGGAGGGCGGCGACCGCTACGGTTTTGCCGCCTATGGCGCGCTGATCCACCAGCCCAAACTATGGCAGAGCCTCGGCCTGTCGGTCCGTCTCGCGATCGAGACCATCCTGGTCGGGCTGGTCGTTCTGGTCCCCGCCGTGTTCTTGCTGAATTTGCAGGTTCAGCGCCTCCGCCCGCTATTCGATTTTCTCTCGGTCCTGCCTTTCGTGGTGCCGCCGATCGCTCTGGTTGCCGGCATGACCACGCTCTATACCGGGCCGGACTGGTTCGTCGGCACCGCCAACTACCTCGTGGTCCCCTATGTCATCCTCGCTTTGCCCTACACGTACCGTGCGCTCGATGTCGGCATGCGCGCGCTCGACCTGAAAACCCTGACCGAAGCCTCCCAAAGCCTCGGCGCCGGCTGGCTCACGCTGATTTTCCGCGTCGTGGTGCCGAACCTCACCACCGCGCTTATCGGCGCCGCGCTCCTGACCATTGCGATTGTGATGGGCGAATTCACCTTCGCCAACATCCTGCTGTTCAATACCTTCGCGGTCTATATCGACTATGTCGGCCAGACCTCGGCCACCGAAGCCTCTGCCCTCACCCTGTTGAGCTTTCTGATCACCTGGCTCGCGATGCTCGGGGTGCTGTTCACCGGTCGCAGCGGGCGCGGTCAGGTCCAGATCGGCGGGGCGCGCTGATGGATTACCTGACGCTCGATGCCATAGCGAAGCACTATGGCAGCCGCGCTGTCCTGCGCGATGTTTCGCTGGCGCTCCGGCCCGGCGAATTCGTCTCCCTGCTCGGCCCCTCCGGCTGCGGCAAGACCACCCTGCTGCGGATCGTCGCGGGTTTCGACCATCCCGATTCCGGTCGCGTCATGCTGGACGGAAAGGACATCACCGGCATTGCACCGGCAAAGCGCCAGATGGGCATGGTGTTTCAGGCCTATTCCCTGTTCCCGAACATGAGCGCCGAAGACAATGTCCGGTTCGGCCTGCGGGTCCGCAAGCAGGACGATGCCGCCCAGCGCTCCCGTGCGCGCGAATTGCTCGACCTCGTGGGCCTTGCCGAGCACGCCGCGAAATATCCGCACCAGCTCTCCGGCGGCCAGCAGCAGCGCGTCGCCCTCGCCCGGGCGCTGGCGATCCGCCCATCCCTTCTTCTGCTCGATGAACCGCTCTCCGCGCTCGATGCCAAGGTGCGGGTGCAACTGCGCGACGAGATCCGCCGGATCCAGCAGGAAACCGGGGTCACCACCCTGTTCGTCACCCATGATCAGGAGGAGGCGTTGTCGATCTCCGACCGGGTGGTGGTGATGCATGAGGGCGTATTGGCCCAGGTCGGCACGCCGGCGGCAATTTATGGCGAGCCGGACTCCATTTTCGTCGCCCGCTTCGTCGGCGCGGTCGCGGAACTGCCCGGCACGGTCGCGGACGGTCATGCAGGCACCGTGACAATTCTGGGCCGCACTGTTCCTGCCAGCCGCGCGCGGGGCATGGCGGCGGGCACCAAAATCTACTTCCTGCTCCGCCCGGAAGCCATCCGCCTCGGCCCGCCATCCAGCGCCGGGATGTTGCAGGGCATCGTCACCGCGAGCACGTTTTTCGGCGCCCTCACCAGTCTGCGCATCGAAATCGAAGGCGGCTCGGACGCCATCACCGCCGCCATGCCGAGCACCGAGGCGTCCGGCATCACCACCGGCACCAAAGTCTCGATCACCTGGGATCCCGATGCTCCCCGATTGCTGAAAGCCTGATCCCGACAAGTTTTTTGGTTCTTTTTGTAAAAAGTCCGCCTTGCCTCTGTCTCGACGAAGGACCGCCATGAGTACCCTGCCTGCCGGCGCCATCGAAGCCGCCATTGCCGCCGCCGAAGCCGCCGGCACCGTCATCCGCCCCTATTTCCGTGCCGGGCTGACCGCTGACGACAAATCCGACGACAGTCCCGTCACCCTGGCCGACCGCGCTGCCGAACAGGCGATCCGCGCGATCATGGCCGCGCGCTTCCCGGACTTCGGCGTGATCGGGGAGGAGTTCGGCGACCAGCGATCGGGCCGCTACAACTGGGTGATCGACCCGATCGACGGCACCCGCGAGTTCATCACCGGCCGCCCCACCTTCGTCACCCTCATAGCGCTGGTCGAGGATGGCGCGCCGATCCTCGGCCTGATCGACCAGCCGGTGATCGGCGAGCGCTGGCTGGCCGCCGAAGGCCGGCTCGATTTCACCAGCCGCTTCGGCGGCCGGATCGGGTGCCGCAAGCGCGCGCGGCTGGATCAGGCGGAACTCTCCTGCACCGGACCGGAATGGTTCGATGAACCCCAGCTCGCCGCGTTCCACCGGCTCGAAGCCGCCTGCCGCCGCGCCTCGTGGGGGGATGACGCCTATGCCGCCGGCCTCGTCGCCCTCGGCGAGATCGACGTGATCGCCGAAGCCGGTCACAAGCCATGGGACTGGGCGGCCTCGGTCCCGATCGTGGCGGCAGCCGGAGGGACGATGTGCGACTGGTCGGGCAACCCGCTGCACCTCGATGCGGCGCATGACGGCACCGTTCTGATCCTCGGCGATCCCGGCCTGAAACAGTCAGCCCTCGCCGCCCTGCGGGCATGACCATGCTGATCGCCCACCTGACCGATCTTCACGTCCGCCCGTTCGGCAAACCGGCCAATCGCGTGGTCGAGACCAATCTGATGGTCGAACGCGCGATCCGCCAGATCGCCGGATTCGCGCCGGATGCGGTGATCATCACCGGCGACCTCACTGAAAACGGTCTGCCCGAGGAATACGCCGAACTGCGCCGCCTGCTCGATGGCCGCCTCA
>JAQTXO010000347.1 GCA_028688765.1 Acidiphilium sp.
GGCCATATCGATACGACTCCTCGGTACTCCGACCGATATTGGGACCTCACGAACGAATTGCCATGATTTCAGTGCAAACCGATCAATCCGATCTGCCCGCCTCCCCCGGCAACTCCTGTTCCGGGGTGGAGACGCATGCGACCATGGGGGTGCCGCGGACCCGGGCGGTGCATCGCGCGGTGGCGGATGCGCGGCGCGGGGTGCCGGTGATCGTGGCGGGGCCGCATCCGCTGATCGTCGGGCCGGCCGAGACGCTGGGCGCGGAGGGGTTGCATCTGATCGATCGGCTGAGCGCGGGGCCGGCCTCGCTCGTGCTGGCGCCGAGCCGGGCGGCCGCCGATGATGCGCAGGCGGTTGCGCTGGCGCTGAGCCGCCCGCTGATCGACGTGGCGACGCTGCGGCGGGTGGCGGACCCGACGCTGGAACAGATCATGCCAAATTTCACCCGGACCGCGCCACCGGAACAGGCGGGGGCGGCGCTGGCGCTCGGCAAGCTCGCGCGGTTGCTGCCGGCGATGGTGGTGGCCCCGGTGCGGCCAGGATGGGCGTCCCTGCCGCTCGGGGCGGGGCTGCTGGTGGTGCCGGCGGCGGATTTGCTGACCTATCCGACCGAACTCGCGGCGACGCTGCACCGGGTCGCCGAGGTTGCGATCCCGCTCGACGATGCGCCGGATGCGCGGCTGATTGCGTTTCGCGCGCTGGATCAGGGGATCGAGCACATGGCCATACTGGTCGGTGATCCGCTGCGGGAGGCGGCGGCGCTGGTGCGGATTCATTCCGAGTGCTTCACCGGGGATCTGCTCGGCTCGCTGCGGTGCGATTGCGGGCCGCAACTGAAGGGGGCGATCAGGCGGATGGCCGAAGCAGGGGCCGGGGCGGTGCTCTATCTGGCGCAGGAGGGGCGCGGCATCGGGCTGATCAACAAGCTGCGCGCCTATACGCTGCAGGATCGCGGACTCGATACCGTGGATGCCAATCGCGCGCTCGGCTGGCAGGCGGATGAGCGGAATTTCCACATCGCTGCCGCCATGCTGGATGCGCTGGGGTTGAAGCGCATCCGGCTGCTGACCAATAATCCGGAGAAGCTGGCGGGGCTGCTGGCGTGCGGGGTGGATGTGGCGGAGCGGGTGCCGCACATCATGGAGCCGAACGGCGTCAATGACGGGTATCTGGCGACCAAGGCGCGCCGCTTCGGCCATTTGCTTGGTTGAGCCGCAGCGCATCGCCACGTTGCGCGAGGGCGCGCTGTGGTTCGACGGGCGGCGGTTTCCCGCTGCCATCGGCGCGCATGGCGTGGTGGCGCACAAGGAGGAAGGCGATAGCGGGACGCCGTCGGCGCTTATGGCGCTGCGCCGGGTGCTGTATCGGGCCGACCGGATCGCGCCGCCGCGCGCCGCCGTTCCTATCGAGCCGATCGCGCCGGATGACGGGTGGTGCGACGACCCTGCCCATGCCGACTACAACCGGATGATCCGCCTGCCCCACCCCGGTCGGCACGAGGCGTTGTGGCGCGGCGATGGGTTGTATGACGTGATCGGGGTGCTCGGCTGGAACGATGATCCGGTCCGGCGCGGTCGGGGTTCGGCGATTTTTCTGCATGTCGCGCGGGCGGATTTCCGGCCGACCGAGGGTTGCATCGCGCTGGCCGCCGCCGACCTGCTCGGCGTGCTCGCCCAGGGGCTGGGCGGGATCGACACGCGCGGCTGAGGCGGCCGGTGGACGGCGGGGGCTGCGAAAGTTGACAACCGCGCCGGGTTGGCCAATTCCGGCGCATGGACAGCGCAACGATAGATCATGCCGATTTCGAGCGGATCGATATCCGGGTCGGCATCGTGGTCGACGCCAAGCCGTTTCCCGAAGCGCGCAAGCCGGCGATCAAGCTGTGGATCGATTTCGGCGGCACGATCGGGGTCCGGCGATCCTCGGCACAGCTCACGGTGCATTACACGCCGGACCGGCTGCTCGGGCGGCAGGTATGCGCGGTGGTGAATTTTCCGCCCCGGCAGATCGGGCCGTTCATTTCGGAAGTTCTC
This sequence comes from Acidiphilium sp., assembly GCA_028688765.1. Lineage (GTDB taxonomy): Bacteria > Pseudomonadota > Alphaproteobacteria > Acetobacterales > Acetobacteraceae > Acidiphilium > Acidiphilium acidophilum. Next base: position 2,034 of record JAQTXO010000347.1, read on the forward strand.
ACCCTCGGTATGCCGGACGATAATGGCGCGGTCGTTCTGGTGCGCCCTGATTTCGACGTGCCGGTCGGCGGGAAATTATTCTGATGGCTCAACATTATTATACCGTGTCGTGGGACCAGCTGCATCGCGACTCCAAGGCGCTGGCATGGCGGCTCAGCACCATGACGCCGTTCGACGGGATTGTGGCGATCACCCGTGGCGGGCTGATCCCGGCGGCGATCATTGCGCGCGAGCTGGAATGCCGGTTGATCGAGACGGTTTCGATCGTCACCTACGATGATGAGCAGCGCGGCGAACCGCGCATTACCAAGCCGCCGGTCGCCGCGGGGGATGGCACCGGGTTTCTGATCATCGACGATCTGGTGGATACCGGGACCACGGCGCGGCAGGTGCGCGCCCTGTTGCCCCGGGCGCATTTCGCGACGGTTTATGCCAAGCCCGCCGGGAAAGAGCTGGTCGATACCTTCATCACCGAAGTGTCGCAGGATACCTGGATTCTGTTTCCGTGGGACACCGAGGCGCAGTTCGTCGCGCCGATCATGCGCAAGGCGTGATGCGCCGATCGGACGCGACGGGTGGGCCGCCCGGCTCAGCCGGGGAGATGGCGGGCGATGTAGGGCGGTAGCCAGAAGGCGGCGACATGGACCTGGGGCGACCAGTATTCCGTGGTTCCGGCAATTCCCGCCGCCTGTGCCCGTTCCGCGATGGTGGCGACCGGCAGGCTTGTGAGGCTCGGGTCCTTGCCGGCCCAGCCCAGCGTCATGTAGCCGCCGACATAGGTTGGGACGGCGGCGACATAGGCGGTGACGTGGGGGAAGAATTTCCGCCGCCGGGCCGAGGTTTCGCGCAGTTCGTCGGCCTGCATGAAGGGCACGCCGCACTGGTTCACGATGAGGCCGCGCCCGGTGAGGATGCGGGCGCAATTGCTGTAGAAATCATCGGTGAACAGGACTTCGCCGACGCCGATCGGGTCGGTGCTGTCGACGATGATGACGTCGAACGACGCATCCGGCGCTTTTCTGACATAGTCGATCCCGTCGCCGACGATGACGTCCGCGCGCGGATCGGTCCAGGCATCGCCGCCGATTTTGGGCAGAAATTCCTTGGACAGCCGGATCACCTCGCCGTCGATTTCGACCATGACCGCTTTGGTGACGCCCGGGTGCATCAGCACCCGGCGGAGCACGCCGCCGTCTCCGGCGCCGATGATCAGGACCGATTTTGCATCGCCATGGGCGAGCAGCGGCACGTGGGCCAGCATTTCCTGATAGACGAATTCATCGCGTTCGGTGATCTGCACGATTCCGTCGAGCAGCATCACCCGGCCGTGGAATTCGCTTTCGAAGATGGCGATGTCCTGAAAGGCGCTTTTCGCCCGGGCGAGTTCGCGCGTGACGCCGAAGCGCTGGCCCCAGAAAGGGTAGAGGGTTTCGTTCACCCACATATCGGTCATTGATCGGTCTCCATACCAAAACGCCGCCCTGCCGGAGCAGGACGGCGTGCCGGTTTCAGTCTGGTGGAATCAGGAGGTCAGCCCGCGGCGCTGTTCGCCGACCTGCACGTCGTTCGGGGAGAACGCCGCGCGCAGGAAGGGAATCGCCTTGTACGGGTCACATTCGCCGCACATGAAAATATCGATCGCGGCAAAACCGCGTTCGGGCCATGTGTGGATCGAGATATGGCTTTCCGCCAGCACCACCACGCCGGACACGCCGCCATTGGGAGTGAAATGATGGAAATGACTGTGCAGGATCGTCGCCCCGGCGGCGAGCGCCCCGTCGCGCAGCGTCACGTCGATCAGGGCGGGGTCGTCGAGCCTGTCGGCCCCCCACAGATCGATGAGCAGATGTGTACCGGCGAATTTCACGCCGTCACGTTCCACGAAATAATCCTTCGGCACGGCGACATCATCGACCGTGTCATGAGCAAACGTCTGGTTTTCGCTCGGAATTTCCGAGACCATCCCCAGTCGGGCAAGTGCGTTCATCGCGAACCCCCTCACCCAGTGCCAGCCTGTAAAACGCAGC
>JAQTXO010000009.1 GCA_028688765.1 Acidiphilium sp.
GGAGACGATCGCCACGACACCATGGCGATCCGCTCGCAAGGTGGCGTATTCAGCTTCGATGCGGCGAAAGCCCTCCGGCGTCATATGGACCTTCGAGCCAGGCGTCGCCGCGACCGGAGGTGCCGGCTCAGGCTTCGTCGTCATCCGGATCGCGCCACCATTTCACGGGCTCGGACTCCGCGTGCTCGACCGGCTCGACGCGCCTGGTTCGCCGGCGGCGGCTGGCGCGGGGTTCAACCGGCTGCGTCGGCTCAGAACTGGCTTGTTCGACCTCAATTGTCTGGTCGACCTCAACCGGAACGCCCACGTTAAGCGCCGGGGGTTCGACAGCCGCCGGCTCGGTCGTGATCGACCCGGCCGCAGGCGATTCGAAGCCGATGCCCAGAGCATCGCCATCATGATCTCGGCCATCATGATCTCGGCGCTCCTCGCGGGCGATGTCAGCATGGGCGAGGCGGGTCTGCAGTGTCTGGATCGTCGCCAGCGCTTCGTGCAGCGATTGTTCGGCGCGCAGGCGGGCGGCACGTTCACTGTCACGCTGGCGGGTCAGGTCAGCGATCGTCGCGGCATGGCGGGAGTCGGCCTCGGATTTGGGATGCAGAACAACCACCGGCACCTCGCCATCGCGCACGAACCGGCGCCGCGGCATGCCACCGGCCTGACCGTAATGGGACTGCCCCGCCTGGCTCTGATTGTGGCCCCCATGACCGTGATGCCCGGACGGGTTGGCATTCTGGCCGGTGTGAGGTTGCGCCTGGCTCGCGCCAGACTGATGGTTGGTGGTCGGAGTGACCGACAGGCCGAGCGACCGGCGAACGCGGGCTTCGGTTTCAGCGTCGGACAATTCTTGTTCGTCTGGATTATTCAACAAAGGTCTACCTCATGAAGGATCGGGACCCCTGCGCTCAGCGATTCAGGATGATCGGAACCGCGGACCATTGGTCCGGGTGCAAAATCGCTGATTATGGCAGGGGAGTTTTATGCAAAGGAATGCTGTGACTTCGAAAACGATGGAGTGTTTGGATTTCCCAGGACCGCCTTCAGCCGTCTCGGAACCCGACTTATGCGCCGAACCGTGGTCATCGGCAAGGGCAGGTCACTGGTGCGACCGACGCCGGTCCCATGAGACGGCATGCAGTGCCGACGGCCAGCCAGCGCGCATGCCGGAAAATTCGCCCGGTCGGAGCGCTCCTCAAGTTCTTTTTAATAATATGTTCTATAAATTGATCATCTACTTGGCCGCCCGTCTTTTCCATTGGCATGCTCGCAGGACGGTGATATCAATGTATCATATTGTAGCGATTTATTGCAGGTTATGATTTGATGCGATTGGAACCGGATATGGCGGCGGCGTTGCTCGCGAAAACCGCGCCTCCCTGGACAACGGCTGATCTGGTCTCCGTGCTGACACCGATCTGGCGTCGGGCTTTCGGACCCAAAGGGCATGCGCCTGATGCCCATGTGATGCGAATGTCGGTCGGCATCGGTCGCGTGACGCGGTTTCTCGATGGGGTCGAGGACACCATCGGGGTGCGTGTCCCGGCGACGGCGTTGATGCGGTTGGGAACAATCGAGCGGCTGGCCGTCGCGATCACGCGTAACGACTGGCCGTCGCCATCCGCGCCGATCCTGCTGCGGGACGGGGCGGGCAGCGAAGCCCTTTATGTCATTGCGGCGGGAACCGGGCTGGTCCTCGAATTATGCGATCTCGCCCAGGCGATCCCTTTTCCCGGCCCGATCTGGGCGCTGCAACTCCCGGGATTGGACGGGGAGATAACCCCGCTGGCAGATATTGGCGCCATGGCGGCGCATCACATCGCGGCCATCCGCGCCCAGCACAGCAGCGCACTGCCCGCCGGCCCGGTCCATCTGATCGGCTATTCGTTCGGCGGCCTGGTCTGTGTGGAAATGGCGCGGCTGTTGGGCGACCGCATCGGTCTGCTCGGGCTGATCGACACGACCTGCTACGAAACCTACTGGCCACGTACCGAGTGGCTGCGCGTGGCAGGACTGCGAACCCTGCGACGCATGGGGGAGCTACGCGGCATGCGGCCAAGGCCAGCATTGCAGCATCTGGCCGGGCGAGGCCGGGCCATGGCCCAGCATATCGGACGGCGGTTCAAAGCCAAAGCCGGGGACGCCGATTTCACCCGCTCGGTCTATTACGTCGATGGGCTCGACCCCCGCCTTCAGGCGGTGCGGGATGCCTCGATCATCGCGTTCGAACGGCACGATCCGGCCCCGATCGATGCGCCGGTCACCCTGTTCAAATCGCGCCTCGGCGACCGCCATGGCTGCGATCCGGCGCGACTCTGGCGGCGATTGGCCGGACGGCTGGATGTCGTCATGGTCGAGGGCACCCACATCACGATGCTGCGCAAGCCCCATGTCGAGGGGCTCGCCGCCGCAATCGGCGCGCGGCTGGGCAACCAGATCAGATGCCAGATCAGATGCCAGATCAGATGATGGTCTCCGCGGCTTCGAGCGATTTCGTCCTTGATTTACGGGTCATCAGCACGGCGCGCGGGCGGATGCTTTCGCGGTTGGATTTCTTGTGCTGGATCACGGTCCCGAAGGCGATGTGGCGGCACAAATACTGGGTCGGCTCCTCCCGATCGCCCGCCTCGCGGAACATTTCGGTGAACTGGACCCGGCCGAGCACCCCGGTGCCGTGCTGGGTGCGGGCATGGCTGCGCATGGCATCGAGGGCCGAGCGCCTGACCCGCTTCTGGAATGAGGCGAGAACTTCGAGTTCCTGGTTGAAATAGCTCTGCCGCGCATCGGCCCAGCCATACGGGTCGCTCATCCATTCATAATGCGCGCCGACCGCAAGCCCGATCGGCAGGATACCGGCCTCGATCAACCGGGCAAATTCGATCTGTGACACCGTGGCGACCATCGGCGTCTGCTCGGCCGCCATGCCGGCAATGGCGATGGCCGTGCCGGTGGCGCTGTAGTCCATCGAGTTACGATCATCGGCTTCGGTGGACTGGCGGGTGGCGAGGCGAACCTCCACGATGGCATGGGCCCCCATCAGCGCCGCCTCGTGCTGCATCCGCGCGATCGCGGTGCGCCAGCCGTCGCGGTGGCCCTCGGTCCAGGAATAGCCGAAATGATACCAGCAATTGCCCGCAACCATACCGAGCGTGCGGATGCCGTGGGTCCGCAGCGTCAGCAGATCGCCGGGCGAGGCGGTCGAGACCCAGGGCAACAGCCCAACCGAAGTCTGGCGCAGACGGTGGGAGACGAATTCCGGCACCGCGTTATGGTGCAACGCGGACTGCCAGGCGGCGCTGCGGGCGTCCTGCCGCGCGATTTCGGCGGGGTCGGTCGGCGTGGTGCCGGCGGCAACGGCCCCCACCACGCCCTTGATCAGATCCTTGAACGACATGGCGGGGGTTCCTTATGACATCAGAAAATCGTGCAGGACCTGATGGGCTCCCTCGGCATCGGCGGAAAGCCGGCCGAGAGCCTCGTTCACCGCGGTCAGAAACTGCGCGATGGTCAGGGTTTCGCGCTTGAGAATCACGCCGCCCGTGCCATGCGCGCAGGTCGCGGTCAGGGTCCCGTGCTCCTGTTCGAGCACGTAGCGGGCCGCACCGGTGTCGATGCTGATGGTGTGGACATGGGCGGTCTTGCTGAACAGCCCGTCCTTTTTCCGCTCGACATGCACGAGGCCGGGCAGCGCCTGCTCGAGCCGGATCGCCAGCGCCTCGATGAAGGCAGGCTGGTCCGCTGCGGCACGGCGCATGAAAGCGGCGTGCAGGTCGAAATTGTTGATCGCATCATCGCTCATGATCGGGCGGCATTCATGGCTTCGCGGGGTCGGCGGCAGAAGGCGCGGCGGCTGGCGTGCTCTGGCCCATCTCAGCGCGCAGCTTGGCCAGTTGATCGTCGATTTCCGAGGTATCGTGGAGTTTTTCGATCTCGTGTTCGCTCTGGCTGCGATGGTCGAGCGGATCATGGATCGTGCCGTCATTCATCATCCGCTCCATCGCCTCGGCCTTGGCGGACATGGCGTGGGTCTTGTCGCGGGCGCGCTGGATGGTGTCCTCGACACCACCGAGCCCCTTGCCGATTCCGGCAAGCTGCTGATCGACCTTGAGCTCCGCTTCGGCGGCGTGATGCTCGGCCTTGAGCGATTCCTTTTCGGTGCGGAACTCCTCGATCTTCTGTTCGAGCTTGTGCTCGTATTGCTTGAGCTTCTCGGCCTGTTGCTTCACGTGCTCGCAGGAGGCCTGGATCGGGGCGAGCTTGTGGGTTTCGGCTTCCTTGTCCGCAAGGGCCATCCGGGCGAGGTCTTCGCGGCCCGCCTTCATCGCAATATGCGCGTCCGAATCATGCCGGTCGATCGCGGCCTGATGATCGGCCATCTGATGTTCCAGCGTGACCTGCTCGGCAATGACATCCGCGAGATGGGCTTTGGTCTCCTGCAGGCTGGTCATCATTTTCTGATAGGACAGGTCCATATCGGCGTCGGGATCATCCGCGGCGTCGAGGATCTTGTTGGCCTTGGCAGAGAGCAGCGTGGTGAAACGGGCCATGAGGCTCATGAGAAAACTCCCTTCGGGTTGATCAATCGTTCACGGGAAGGACGATCTGGGGGATCAGTTTTTCCGGCAGGATCGACTTGTCCTCGACCGGGGTGACAGCGGTGCCGACCGCGAAGAACTCGATGACGTGCGGCTGCCAGTTATGCGAGCCCTCGTGCAGCTGCACGCCGACCACGCCTTCGGCCTTGGCCTCATGGGCTTCGCGCTGCATCCGCTCCATCGCAAGCTCGCGGGCATCGTAGAGCGCCTGGGTGAATACCTCGATTTCCGCATTGCGCCCGACATTACCGAGGGATTTCATCACACCCTGATGCGCCATGTGATAAACGCAGGAACCCATCACCATTTCGAGCGGCCGGTAGCCCGATTGGAGCAGCAGCCAGAGATCCTGGCCGGACAGATCGGACGTGAACGGCTTGCCGGCAACACCCTTGAACATCGGATGGCCCGCCGAATGCGCGATGGCGGTGCCGATTGCCATGAACTCCAGAATCTCCTGATCCCACTCCATCCGCTTCACCTCAAGGCGAACGCCGACCACGCCATCGGCATGCAGGGCGCTGGCCTCCTGCTCCATCCGCGCCATCGCGAGTTCCCGGGCGTGATACATCGCCTGCGAAAGCACGGTCATTTCCTGATTGCGGTTCCAGGACGTGTACTGAACCCCGACATGATAGATGCACGAACCAACGACGAGGCCGAGCGGTTCGAACCCGGCCTCGCGCACCATCAGGAACTCGTTGACCGAGAAATCCGACGTGAACACGCCTTCGTGACTGCCCTCGGAGCGTAATCCGCGCAGGCGTTCGAGCGCCTGATGGGACAGTTGGGCGTCAGGGACCGTGGATGTGACCGACATGGGTGGTTTCGCTCCGGATTTTGTGAGGTTCAACTGTCGAATTTGCAGCGTCTCGTGCGGGTCTTACGCCGATTTGCAGTGCTCGTCCGAATGATAATTGCAGGATCAGTCCAGAATGCCGTTCACGACTTCGTGGCTGACCGGGTCAGACGGGAATAGACATGAACGATCAGCGCGATCGCAATGATCACCAGCACGATCTTGATCATGAGAAAGCCGAGGGCGAGCATGCTGGCGATGAAGCCGAACACGATCATCGCCGCCAGATAAAGCACGAACAGGATCAGAACGTCCTTGAGAATTCGAGACAAACGATCGATCCCTTCATGGATGGCGGTTGACCGTTCGATTCAGGTGCACGGCGCGCGCCCGGTTCGCAATGCACGGTTTGGTGTGCGATACGGTTGGAACGGTGCCGATCGGCGGCACGACATTTCCAAGGAACTCGCCATGACCCGCGAAGAACTCACCGCCTGGGCGCTCGGCAATGGCTGGCAGATCATCGCCGGGCACCCGAGCCTGACCAAGCCGTCGGCGCCGAAGGAAGCCGTGGTGCGGATGGTGCTGAAGGCGACGGTGGTGAATATCGAGGCGAAAAAACCGGCCGGAAAATGGGAGAAGGTTTCCGGGGCAGCCTATGGCGCGGTCGAGCCCGATCCCGAAACCGGGTTGCCACGCGGCCTCGGTTTCACCAGTTTGCAGGGATTCCGCATGCTGATGGAGGATAACCGCAACAGGACCGTGTTCGCACGTTTCGGCACCGGAGGTTGATGGGGCAACGCCCTGATGAGCCCGGCGCGAAAGGCGGCGAAGCCAAGACTTCGAACCGGTAAAGGAGAGTGCCATGCATCAAGGCGCGATCGGTGCCTGACAGGGAAGAGCCGAAATCACCGGCACCGAACGGGCAACTCGGCCCGGCGCGGGGTCTGCTGCTCGCGATCCTGCTCGGCCTCGTTTTCTGGGCGCTCGTGGCGATCGCACTCTACATCTGGCTGACATGAACACACACTGGCGGTTCACGGCACCAGTATGCCGATCCAACGGGAATGGTGGGCGCATAAGGATTCGAACCTTGGACCCGCTGATTAAGAGTAAGCAAAATCGTCACTTCATGTCACGCCATGTCAGGACATGAATCAGGGCGGACCCCGTAATTACCTTGTGATACATCATATTTTATGACATATCCTGACTAGAGATGACAGATAGTGTCATCTAGGCGGGTCCGCTGGGGGTCCGCTACGGGTCCTCCGGGGTCCGCGAAGGGTCCGCTACTCGATCAGCGGACCCGGCACTGGAAGGGGATGGCGCGATGCGATTGACCGAACGGACTATCGAGACGTTGACGATCGAACCGGGCAAACGTGACCGGCTGGTGTTCGATGATACGCAACGGGGTTTAGGCGTCCGCGTGACCGCATCAGGCGGCAAAACCTTCCTCGCTCAATACACGATGAACGGCAGGCGGTGCCGGGTGCCGCTTGGTGCCGTTTCGGCGATTTCTCTGGGGGATGCCCGGAAGGCAGCCGCCGCCATCATGGGCAAGGTGGCAAAGGGAGAGAACCCGGCCGAAATCCGTAAGGCCGAGGCTGAATCGGCGCGGACCCGCCAAGCGCGTGAAATGCTTACCCTCGATCGGCTGGTCGACGACTGGCACCGCCTGCATCTGAGCGTCAACCGCCGCCCGCGATATGCCGAGGAAGCCCGGCGCGCACTTCGCAACGCCTTCCCCACCGCCTTGCGCCGCCCTGCCGAGGCGTTGACGCGGGCTAGCGTCGTGCTGACCCTCGATGACATGCCGCCTGCCATGGCCGCCCGCACCGCCGCCTATGGCCGAGCCTGCTTCTCATGGGCGATGAAGCGCGGCACCCTCGCCGCCAATCCGTTCACCAATCTACCGGTGCCCTCGGTCGAGGCGCGCGACCGGGTGCTGACCGATGATGAACTAGCGGCGATCTGGAAAGCGGCCGAGGCTGATCAATCCCGCTTCGGCGCATTGGTGCGGGTACTGATCCTGACGGGGCAGCGTCGCGAGGAATGTGGCGGCATGGCCTGGACCGAAATATCGGACGATGGCGCGACATGGACGTTGCCACCAACCCGAACCAAGAACGGCCGCGCGCATATCGTGCCGCTTTCCGAACCCGTGCGGGCGATCCTGACAACCACCGCGCGCGTGTCAACAAAGGTTTTCGGCGCATCGGCATCGCCCGGCACCCCGTTCAATGGCTGGTCGAAAGCGAAGCGCCGGCTCGATGCCGCATCCGGCGTGAGTGATTGGCGCGTTCATGATATTCGCCGCACCGTCGCGACCGGGATGCAGCGCCTAGGGGTCCGCCTGGAAGTGACCGAAGCGATCCTGAACCATACGGGCGGAAGCCGGGCCGGGATTGTCGGGGTTTATCAACGGCACAATTGGGCCGAAGAAAAGCGGGCTGCGCTCGATGCTTGGGCCGCGCACGTCATGAGTTTGGCGACCGGCGCGGCGGCGGCAGACAACGTGTTGCCGATCCGCAAGGGTACGCGGTAAAGGCTTCACAATGGCTAAACGGATATGGCCCCCATGACACTGCGGACACTGCTGACAAAAAACATCAATCTCGCCTAAAAGCTAGGCCGATCCGGATTAGCTAAACGTACGATAGGGAGACGACGGCCGTGGGAATTGATTTTTTGCTTTGTTTATCCGCCGCTCAAATTTAATCGGGAAAATTATCAATATGGGGGATTGCCATCAGGATTCAGATATCCAAAAAAAATTCGAGTGGGCTTACAGTAACATCACTGAATACTATTGTCCGTTTGGCTACATTCCAACACAATATATTGATAAGTTACTATCTGAACTTTTGTTATTGCTTGATAATGAAGATATTAAAGGGTCAAAAGATAAATATACATTTTTCTATATACAGAGGGCATTATCGAGTGGCAGTCTTAGGGCCGCCGCTATATTGAGTTATGATGGGGATTTAGTTGATATTGAACCTTCAAATTGGCGACATGGTGAGTTTCAAGATGGAACCTTCATTTCCAGTTTCAATCAATCAATATTTGGCAGAGAGATTCCGATAAAAATGAAGGTGGGATATCAGCGGGGCTATGCGGTTATTTCGATATCTGATCTCGCTAAGTTTGTTGGTGTTGCAGACGCCTTTCCAGAACCAAAGGTGAAGCCTCATAAAATAGGTCATTCAATCCCGACTGAAAAAGACTCAACAGATACAGCGTCGCCAAAAGAATGGTTCGCTGGTAGCGTAGGAGGAAGGCCACCCCACAAGTTATTCGATGATTTTATTCGCGAACTCATCAAAATAGCCAATGGTCCGGACGGTCTACCCGAACCAAAGGCGCTGACGGCGCAAATGAAAGACTGGGCCGCTCAATATGATGAAAATCCACCAAGCGACACAACCATCAGAGATTGGATTAATCGATTCGATTATCGACAGCCAAGGCGGCCGAAAAAGATCGCGAAAACCTGATTTCCTTAGGTTTCCCTAGGATTCCGCGCGGTCTCTGGCACCTCCTGCCTTATTCGTCACTTAGCGCCGCTCATGGCGCGTGAAGATAGGACAGTAGAATGACCAGCACCGAATTATTGACCGAACGCGAGGCCGCAGACCTTGCCCGCCTCTCGACCCGCACGATGAAACGTCTTGCCGAAATCGGCGAAGGGCCGGCGCGCATCCGCCTGACCGCACGGCGCATCGCTTATCGCCGCGCTGATCTGATCCGATGGATCGAGACCCGGACGGCCGCCAATGGTCGCCACGCAAAGCAGAACACGACCGCTTGAACGCAAACCCCGCCGGCTCGATGAGCGCGACGGGGCGGAAAACTATGCGTTTGGCCAGCACCAATCACTTAGCATAGTCCCGCACTGGATCAAGCGAAATCAACAGCCGGCATCATCGAGGATGCCGAATATGTCTTATCAGAATCGCTTGCTAGCGTCAGTCGCTTTTATGCCCGATCCATCGCCGGGCGGCATTGTCGCCACCGCAATGCGCGCCTTGCGTGCCGCTGGTCCAACCGCGACCGGATGCACCCTGATCAATCCGGACGGCACCGCGCATTACATTTCACGCGCCGAAGCAGAGCGCGCGATGCAGGGTCCGATACCGGGCGAGGCGCATCAATGAGCGCCATAACCCTGACCAGCCTTGCGCCGCTGCCCTTGTGGGTGAATTGGCGGCATGAAGCGCGCGGCGAGAAATTGACCAAGATTCCGCTCAATCCAAATGGATCGGGCGAGCGTGCCAAGGCCGATGATCCGCAGACCTGGGCAACCCGCGATCGGGCCGAGGCGTCCATGCCGCGCCTGATCAATGGCTCCGGCGGCGGCATCGGCATCGAGATGGCACCGATCGGCGGCGGCCTGCACCTTGGCGGCATCGATCTGGATACGTGCCGCAACCCCGCATCCGGTGCGGTCGAACCATGGGCGCAAGAACTGATCGACCGCCTCGCGACCTATGCGGAAATCTCGCCAAGTCAGACCGGCGTAAAACTCTATTTCGCCTATCAGATCGCCGATCGCGCGGCATTGCGTGAAGCCATGGGCACCGATCACGGAAAGCTATGGCAGCGCGGCGGCGGCGACCATCCGCCGGCCATCGAACTGCACATCGGCAACCGCTATTTCGCGGTGACGAGCGAACATCTGGCCGGCACTCCGGAAACGATCGAGACGATCAAGAAGGCAACGCTGCTATGGCTGATCCGCGAATCCGGGCCGCGCTTCAAGGGTAATCGTGAAATTCGCGCCAAGCCCGGAAATCCGGACGCTGAGGCCGATCCCGGCGATGGGGACATCCGAAGCCGCCTTGACCGCGCCGCCGCCGCCAACCCGCATCTGAGGGCAACGCTGGGCAAACTGGACCGCTACGGAAGCCGGAGTGAAGCAGCGATGGCACTTGGATCGGCAATTAAAGCGGCCGGGTGGTCCTACGCTGATATGTGCGCCGCCATCGCCGCCCACCCCGCAACCGCCGAATGGTGCCGCGAAAAGGGCGACGCGGCCGGGCAACGCGAACTGAGCCGGATATGGGATCGCACCAATGCGCCGGACGATGAAGCCCCCGAACCATGGACCGAACCTGATTTGACAATTGCGCGCCTCGGCCGCCGGCCGCCGCCGCCGTTGCCTCTCGATCTTTTCGGGCCGCACTGGTCCGCCTGGATCACCCGCACGGCCGAGGCCGGTGCCACCGCGCCCGATTATGTCGCGTGCAACCTGCTCGCCACCGCATCGGGTCTAATCGGCAATGCCCGATGGCCGCAGGCAACGCCCGGATGGCATGAGCCGCCGCATCTTTGGATCGGCGCGGTTGGCGATTCGGGCACGAACAAGTCATCCGGGGCGGATGCACTGATGCGCGATGTGTTGCCGGTGATCGAGACGCGCATGACCGGTGATTTTCCGGATCGGTTGAGGGAATGGAAGGCCAAGGCCGAGGCGGTAAAGGCGGCAACCGAGACCTGGCAAAAGGATGTCCGCACCGCTGTCGGTCTCGGTCACGCGCCCCCGCATGCGCCGGCAGAGGCCGAACCGGAGCCGCAAGCGCCACGCCTTCGGCAGAACGATGTGACGGTCGAGCGGGTTGCCACCCTACTCGCCCACGCGGCACCGAAGGGTCTGCTCATCACCCGCGATGAACTCGCCGGCTGGCTGCTCGGCCTCACCGCCTATAACGATGCCGGCCGCGCGTTCTGGATCGAAGCGTTCGGCGGCCGCCCCTATCGGGTCGAGCGGGTGAAAAGCCCGGAACCGATCATCGTGCCGCGCCTTGCCGTAGCGGTATCGGGCAGCACGCAACCCGAAAAGCTCGCCGAAATGTTCGCCGGGGCCGATGATGGCCTGCTCGGGCGGTTCATCTGGTCATGGCCGGAGCCGCCGCCGTTTCGTCTCTCCCGCGCGACGCCCGGCACCGAATGGGCGATCGAAGCCCTCGACCGTCTCCGCCTGCTCGACCTCGCCCCGGATGACAAGGGCGAGATGCGGCCTATCAACGTGCCGCTGGTCGAATCCGCCATCGCGCTGATCGAGCGGTTCGGGCAGGACATGCAGGCAACGCAGAACGACGCGGGCGGCCTGCTCCGTTCCGCTTATGGCAAGGCGCGCGGCATCGCGCTTCGCCTATCCCTGGTGTTCGAAATGCTCTGGTGGTGCGGGCAGGATGGCATAGCACTGCCACCCGGCGCGATCAGCGAACGCGCCCTCGCCGCTGCGTGCGACATGGTGGCAGATTACTTCATGCCGATGGCCGCGCGGGTCTATGGCGATGCCGCTGCCACCAAAGCCGAACGCAACGCCGCCACCCTCGCCCGCTGGATCATGAAGGCGAAGCCCGATGCGGTCCATGTGCGAACTCTGCAACGCAATGTGCGGCTCCCTGGGCTGAACACGGCTGATGCGATCCATGCGGCGGCGGATGTGCTGGTCGAGGCCGGATGGCTGGCACCGCCGCCGCGCGGTACGCAACAAGGCCGCGCCAAGGCCGCCTATGCCGTCAATCCCGCAATCCATGAGGGGCGGCCTGATGGCTCGATGGTCTGACCGCTACCGCCTGACCGATCCACCGTCGGCTTCTGTCCGCAGTGTCAGCACTGTCTCGGGGGCGGCCGATCCGGAAAGCGCAATCGAGGTCGCTTATTGCGCCGCCGAACGCGCCGCCATCATAGCCGAAGGCGAGCACGGCAACCCCATGTCGAACGTCCCGCACGCCATGCCGCCAAGCTGGGCCGAACCCATGATCGAGCCGACCGCAGGCGCGTGGTGCCGACACTGCAACGGCCGATCATGGTGGTGCGAGGCGATCAATCCGCGCGGATGGCGGTGCGCCCGTTGCTACCCTGGGGACCATTTGCTGGCCGATCGGCGGCGGGATTTATTGACATGACGCGAACCCGAACCGGAACAACCATGAACGCGAAACCGAAACCCGCTGCCGCGTTGCCGGCAGCATTGACCGGGCCGGCAACCCCCGGCGAGTCCGCCAAGGCAACAACCGATGCCAAGGGTGGGCACCATGTCCGCCTGTTTGAGACCCTCGGCGGTTCGAAAAGCGAGTCCTTCAACTCTGTTCTTTTAAGGGAAACGCTCGCAACTATTTGCGTGCCGGGCAATGACGATGACGGGATGAATAAGGCAATTCAGGCCGCCGCCGCCGCGCTCGCCGCGTTCAAGCCGAGGGATGAGATCGAGGGCATGATCGCCGCGCAAGCGGTCGCACTGCATTTCGGCGCGATGGAAGCCTTGCGCCGCTCGATGCTCAAAGACCAACCGGGCGAGATCGCCGCGCGGCTCCGCAAGGATGGCGCGAACCTCGCACGGGCAATGACCGACATGCTGGACGCTATCGACCGCAAGCGAGGCAAACGGCCGCAGGTGGTTCGGGTCGAGCGGGTGGTGGTGCAGGATGGCGGGCAGGCAATTGTCGGCAATGTGAACCATGGCCCGAAGGCGACCGGGGATGGGATTTGAGAGAAAATCCGATGCAGAACCCCATGGAAGCCAAATGCGGCGCACGTAACCGGGCCGGCAATCCATGCGGCAACAAGCCCCTACCAAACGGCCGGTGCCGCTTTCATGGCGGCCTGAGCACCGGGCCGCGCACCGCCGAAGGGATCGAGCGAATTAGGGCCGCCCGCACGAAACACGGGGCCTATGGGGCGGATATGCGCGAAGTCCGCGCGATGATCCGCGTTCTCGGCCGGGCAAGCCGGGCGCTAACCGAAGGCGTCGGATAATTCTCCGTCTCAATGCGTGATGCGTGATCTCTGTTCTAGTTTATGCCACCATATCCGAAAGCATTTCAGGGGCGGTGGCATTGTCGGACAAGAATGGCGCATTGGTCGAACCCTTCATCGCCCGCTGGCAGAACCGCGAAGGCGGGGCGGAGCGCGCCAACTACGCCATGTTCCTCGCGGAACTATGCGACATGCTCGATGTCCCGCGCCCCCATCCCGCCGCCGCCACCTCCGCCGATAACGATTACGTGTTCGAACGTGCGGTGAAAAAAACGGGGCCGGATGGCTCGACCACTCAAGGCCGGATCGATCTCTACAAGCGAGACTGCTTCGTGCTGGAAGCCAAGCAAACCCGACAACAGGGCGGCAAAAAAGAGGTCGATCTTCAACCCGATCTGCTCGGCACCTTGGCACCCCGTGCCAAATCCGCCCGCATTGCTGCCACCGGCTTCGATGTCCTGATGCTCAATGCTCATCGACAGGCAACCGACTATGCACGGTCCCTGCCGATCGATCACGGATGGCCACCCTTCATCCTGGTTTGCGATGTCGGCAACGTGATAGAAACCTATGCCGATTTCTCCGGTCAGGGCAAAAACTACGCGCAATTCCCCGACCGGCGCGGGTTTCGCATCACGCTCGACCAACTCCGCGACCCCGCCATCCGCGATCGTCTCCGCCGCATCTGGATCGATCCGCAATCACTCGACCCCGCCCGGAAATCCGCCCGCGTTACCCGCGACATTGCCGAACGCCTCGCCGCCGTCTCCCGCGCGCTGGAAGCTGGGCACAAGCGCGAAACCGTTGCCCTGTTTCTCATGCGTTGCCTGTTCACTATGTTTGCCGAGGATTGCGGCCTGCTCCCACCGGACGCCTTCAAAACCATCCTCCGCCGCTGCGAAGCCGATCCGGACATGCTCGCCCCCACGGTTGGCCAGCTATGGGAAGCGATGGATAAAGGCGGGGTCGCGCTCGCCATTCATGCCCGCGTGCCGCGCTTCAATGGCGAGTTTTTTAGGGATCAAACGGTTCTCCCGCTGGGCCGTGAGGCCATTGGCGAACTCCGCCGCGCCGCCGAATATGATTGGCGTGAGGTCGATCCCTCGATTTTCGGCACCTTGCTCGAACAAGCGCTCGACCCCGCCGAACGCCGCTCGCTTGGTGCCCATTACACCCCGCGCGCCTATGTCGAACGGCTGGTAGTCGCCACCATGATCGAACCGTTGCGCGCCGAATGGGTCGAGGTGCTGGCCACCGCCGAACGCCAGCGCGCCGAAGGCCGCGATGAAATCGCCATCGCTACCGTTACCAATTTCGCCGAAAAACTCTGCCGAACCCGCGTTCTCGACCCCGCGTGTGGCACGGGCAACTTCCTTTACGTGGCACTCGAATTGCTTAAACGCCTAGAGGGCGAGGTGCTGGATGCTCTGGCCAGCCTGGGCGGGCAGGAAGCCCTTGCCCTTGCTTCGCATACGGTCGATCCGCATCAATTTCTCGGCCTGGAAGCCAACCCGCGCGCCGCTGGCATTGCCGAACTGGTGCTCTGGATCGGCCATCTGCAATGGCATTTCCGCACCCATGACGGGATGCCGGGCGAGCCGATCTTGCAGGCGTTTCGGAATATCAAGGTTGCCGATGCGGTGCTCGACCCGAAAACCCACCGTCGCCCCGCTTGGCCGGCGGCGGAATACATCATCGGCAATCCGCCTTTCATCGGCGGCAAGGATATCCGCGCCCGGTTAGGCAATGCCTATATCGAAGCCCTATGGGCTGCCCATCCGCAGATGAACAATTCCGCTGATTTCGTGATGTATTGGTGGGATCATGCCGCCGAACTGCTGACCGCGAAAGGCACCGTGCTCCGCCGCTTTGGCTTCGTTACCACCAACTCCATCACCCAGACCTTCCAGCGCCGGTGCATCGAGCGGCATCTCGCCGCGAAATCGCCGATTTCGATTGTCATGGCGGTTGCCGATCACCCGTGGACCAAAGCGACCAAGGATGCCGCCGCCGTCCGCATTGCCATGACCGTTGCCGAAGCTGGCAAGCGCGACGGCGTGCTATTTACGGTTTCGGCTGAATCCGGCCTTGATACAGATGCGCCGGAGATTGCCCTCGATGCCCGAACTGGCCCGATCAACGCGGATTTGACAGTCGGCGTTGCCGTTGGCGATGCGCGACCATTACTCGCTAACGAAGGCTTATGCTCACGAGGTATGATGCTCTTCGGTGCTGGCTTCATCGTCTCCCCGGAGCAAGCTGCACATCTGGGCCTCGGGCGCCGGCCTAACCTCGAAAACCATATCCGGCACTATCGGAATGGCCGCGACCTCACATCCCGGTCTCGCGGCGTCATGGCGATCGACATGTTCGGCCTATCAGTCGATGAGGTGCGGCAGCACTTCCCTGAGGTATATCAGCACCTCTTGACGACGGTGAAGCCGGAAAGGGAAAAGAATCGGGACAATGACATCAAGAGTCGGTGGTGGTTATTCGGGCGAACCCGTGACGAAATTCGCCCGGCGCTTTTGAGTCTCCCGCGTTACATCGCGACGGTTGAAACCGCGAAGCACCGGATTTTCCAATTTCTCGACGCCGCGATCCTGCCGGATAATATGCTGGTCGCAATTGGCTCCGCCGATGGATTTTATCTTGGTGTCCTTCAATCGCGGATTCACGGAACATGGGCACTTCGAGCCGGCGGATGGCTTGGGGTCGGGAATGACCCCCGCTACACGAAATCCCGTTGCTTCGATCCCTTTCCGTTCCCCGATCCGCCCGCCGCGATCCGGCAGGAAATTGCCGCCATTGCCGAGGAACTCGACGCCCATCGCAAGCGTGTCCTGGCTGAGCATCCGCACCTGACCTTGACCGGCCTCTACAATGTCCGCGACCTGATCCGCGCCGGAACCAAGCCAGCGGAGATGAGCGAGGCCGATCGCCGGACCCTCGATGACGGGCTGGTGTTGATCCTCGATGAACTGCACCGGAACCTCGATCGCGCCGTGAGTGAAGCCTATGGCTGGCCGCACGATCTGCCGGAAGCCGAAACCCTCGCCCGGCTGGTTGCCCTTAATCGCGACCGCCGGGCCGAGGAAGCGCGCGGCTTGGTGCGCTGGCTCCGCCCCGATTACCAGATCCCGCGCTTCGGTCGGCCAGAGGAAAAACTCGACCTCGCTGGCGGCGATCTCCGCCCCGAACGCATCGAAGCCGCCCGCAACGCCTTCCCTGCCGATGAGGTCGCGCAAACCGCCGTCATCATGGCGGCCCTCGCCACCGCCCCGGCCGGCATCGCCGCCGCTGATCTCGCCCTACGCTTCAAAGGCCGCGCGCTCCGCCCGAAAGTCGATTCCGTGCTCGCCGGGCTGGTTCGGCTTGGCGTTGTCGGC
Organism: Acidiphilium sp.; assembly: GCA_028688765.1. Lineage (GTDB taxonomy): Bacteria > Pseudomonadota > Alphaproteobacteria > Acetobacterales > Acetobacteraceae > Acidiphilium > Acidiphilium acidophilum. The sequence goes on from JAQTXO010000009.1 coordinate 16,557, forward strand.
ACCGCCGGTCGCGGCGTCTATCGGCTCAATCTCGCCGCATGAACCCGCAGGTTCCAACCACCGCGCGCGTGTTTTGGATGCCATAAAAGCAACTGCGGCGCAAGTCACACCGAACAAAAGCCGGACAGATATGTCCGAATTATGCTTGCCTAACGTGCATTTTGGGCGCACCTTAGCACCGTGAGAGCCGACGATCTGATCCGAGCGATCGAACGATACGCGACCCGTAATGGGGTCATGTATCGGGCCGAATCGGGGAAGGGGAGTCATCTTAAGATTTGGCTTGGAGGTTGCCGCAGCGTAGTGCCAATTCATCGGGGAGACCTGCCGATCGGCACCTATAAAGGGATTATGCGGCAATTGGATATTTCGGAATCTGACTTAAAGGACTGAGCCATGCGGTTTGCATATCCAATCGAGGTCAATGAGGCGGTAGACGGGGTCACGGTCGCGTTTCCGGACGTGCCGGAAGCCGTCACCGACGGCGGAACGCGCGCCGAAGCCATCGAGCGGGCTGCGGATGCGCTGGTCTCTGCCTTGTCC